>JBKQMT010000050.1:0-6648 GCA_052146595.1 Acidimicrobiales bacterium | reverse complement strand
GACGGGACCGAGACCGACGGGACCGAGACCGACGAGCACCCAGGGGAAGAGGGCTAGCGATGGGCCAGAAGGTCAACCCATACGGGTTCCGGCTCGGTGTCACCACGGACTGGAAGTCGCGGTGGTTCGAAGAGCGCCACTATCAGGACTTCGTGGTCGAGGACTGGAAGATCCGCGACTTCCTGATGTCTCAGCTCGAGGCGGCGGCGGTCAGCCGCATCGAGATCGAACGTACCCGGGACCGCGTCCGCGTCGACATCCACACGGCGCGCCCGGGGATCGTCATCGGTCGCCGTGGGTCCGAGGCCGACCGGTTGAAGAAGAAGATCGAGGACATCACCGGGCTGCGCAATCGGATCCAGCTCAATATCCAAGAGATCAAGCAGCCCGAGCTCGACGCCGCCCTGATCGCCCAGGGCATCGCGGACCAGCTCCAGCGCCGGATCAGCTTTCGCCGGGCCATGAAGCGCGCCATTCAGACCGTGCAGAAGGCAGGCGCCCAGGGAGTGCGCGTGCAGTGCTCCGGCCGTCTCGGCGGCTCGGAGATGGCACGCAAGGAGTCCTACCGCGAGGGCCGGGTCCCGTTGCACACGCTGCGCGCCGACATCGACTTCGGTTTTCGCGAGGCGAGGACCTCGACCGGCCGCATAGGCATCAAGGTCTGGATCTATAAGGGCGACATCCTGCCCTACAAGACCTCGGCCGAGGAGAAGATCTCGCGCGAGGCGGCGATGGCGGTCGGGGAGACCTCCGGCCAGGCACGGCCTAGGCGCATCGTCACCGCCGGGGGTGGCCGTCGCAGGCCCGAGCTCGGCGAGCCGGGCTCGGTCGCCGCAGAGCTGGCGCCCGAGGCCGAGGCCGAACCCGAGGTCGTGGCCGAGATCATCGTCGAAGAGGTGCCGGTGCCCAGCGTCCCGAGCGCCCCCGAGGACCCGCTCGAGAAGCTTCTTGCCGAGGAGGAAGAGATCGAGCGCCGGACCCGCGAGCAGCATCACGACGTGCCGCACTTTCGTAGGGAGAACGACTGACCATGTTGATGCCTCGCAAGGTCAAGCACCGCAAGCAGCAGCGCGGGCGCATGTCCGGGATGACGAAGGGTGGTGAGACCATCAACTTCGGCGACTTCGGGATCCAAGCGCTCGAGCCGGCATGGCTCACCCAGCGACAGATCGAGGCCGCTCGAATTGCCATGACCAGGCACATCAAGCGTGGCGGGAAGGTCTGGATCCGGGTGTTCCCCGACAAGCCGGTCACCCAGAAGCCTGCCGAGACGCGGATGGGCTCAGGCAAGGGCAACCCCGAGCACTGGGTCGCAGTGGTCCGTCCCGGAAGGATCCTGTTCGAGCTGGCCGGTGTGGACGAAGCTCTCGCGCACTCGGCCCTGGAGCGGGCCATCCAGAAGCTGCCCATGAAGGCACGAGTGATTGCGCGGCCTGGGCTCGGTTCCAACGCGGAGGTGCTGGTCTGATGCCGAGCGCAGCCGAGATTCGTGAGCTCGACGACGAGGAGCTGGAGAACAGGCTCCTCGAGGCCCGCAAGGAGCTCTTCAATCTCCGGTTCCAGGCGGCCACGGGGAGATTGGACAACAACGCCCGGGTGACTCACGTTCGCAAGGACATCGCCCGACTGCTCACGGTACAGCGTGCCCGCGAGATCGAGCTCGCCGAGCTGGCCGAGGCGCGGGCGGTCGCCGCCGAGGCAGGGACGAAGGAGAAGTGATGGCCGACAACGACGCCCAGGCGGGCACTCCGGGCAGTGCCCCGCTTACGGAGGCGGAAAAGCGCGTCAACAGGCGCAGGGTCCGGGAGGGCACCGTCGTCGAGAACCGCATGGACAAGACCGCCGTGGTCGCGGTCGTAGAGCGCGTCCGGCACTCGAAGTACGCCAAGACGGTGCAGCGGACCCGGCACCTGTACGTGCACGACGAGCGCAACGAGGCTGCCACCGGAGACCGTGTCCGGGTGGCCGAGACCCGACCGTTCTCCAAGTTGAAGCGCTGGAGGCTGGTCGAGGTAGTGGAGCGTGCACGGTGATCCAGCAAGAGTCGCGCCTGCGGGTCGCCGACAATTCCGGCGCCAAAGAGGTCCTCTGCATCAAGGTGCTCGGCGGTACCCGTCGCCGCTACGCGGGCATCGGTGATGTGTTCATCGCCACGGTCAAAGACGCCGTGCCCGGCGCGGCGGTCAAGAAAGGTGACGTGGTGCGGTGCGTGGTCGTGCGGACGAAGAAGGAGAACCGCAGGCCGGACGGCAGCTACATCCGTTTCGACGAGAACGCCGCGGTGCTGATCAACGACCAGCTGCAGCCACGCGGCACGCGCATCTTCGGGCCCGTAGGGCGCGAGCTGCGCGACAAGCGTTTCATGCGCATCGTCTCGCTGGCTCCGGAGGTGATCTAGATGCGCATCCGAAAGGGGGACCGGGTGCAGGTCCTCACGGGCAAGGACCGGGGCAAGACCGGAGAGGTCATGCGGGTCATCCCTGCGCGCAACCGGGTGATCGTCGACGGCGTCAACGTCGCCAAGCGCTCCGCGAGGGCGAAGCGGGGAACCATGCAGGGCGGCATCATCGACAAGGACATGCCTGTGGACGCCTCGACCGTGGCTCTGATCTGCGCCCAGGACGGCCCCACCCGCATCGGGTACCGGATCGACGACGAGGGCCGCAAGGTCCGGATCTGCCGCAAGTGCCGAGGTGACCTGTGAGCCCGGCCGTGATCGAGCGCCCACGTCTCCGTCAGCGTTACGAGACCGAGATCCGCCAGTCGCTCGCCACAGAGCTCGGCCTTTCCAACGTCATGGAGGTGCCGCGCCTGTCCAAGATCGTCATCAACATGGGCGTCGGCAAGGCGACCCAGCAGCAGTCGCTGCTCGAGGGCGCCGTCAGCGACCTGCAGCGGATCGCCGGCCAGCGACCGGTCGTCACGAAGGCCCGCCGCTCCATCGCCGCTTTCAAGCTCCGCGAGGGCATGTCGATCGGCTGCATGGTCACACTGCGCGGTGACCGCATGTGGGAGTTCTTCGATCGTTTGATCAGCCTCGCGATACCGCGCATACGTGACTTCCGGGGACTCTCCCCGAAATCGTTCGACGGCCGGGGCAACTACACCTTCGGCGTCACCGAGCAGCTCATCTTTCCCGAGATCGACTACGACAAGGTCGACACCCCCCGCGGCATGGACATCACGATCGTGACGACCGGCCGCACCGATGCCGAAGGGCGAGCGCTGCTCAGCGCCTTCGGGTTCCCGTTCCGACGTGAAGGGCAGTAGAGCCGACCCATGGCCAAGAAGGCATTGATCGAGAAGCAACAGGCCAAGCCCAAGTTCAAGGTGCGTGGCTACACCAGGTGCCGGCGCTGCGGGCGCCCGAGAGCGGTCTACCGCAAGTTCGGGCTCTGCCGCATCTGCCTGCGCGAGCTCGTGCACGCCGGCGAGGTGCCGGGCGTGACCAAGGCCAGCTGGTGAGGGAGGAGGGGACCGTCCATGACCATGACTGACCCCATCGCGGACATGCTGACGCGCGTCCGCAACGCGAACGTGGCGATGCATGACACGGTCCGCATGCCCAGTTCGAGGCTCAAGGAGTCGCTCGCTCTCATCTTGGAGCGAGAGGGCTACATCGCCGGCTACAGGACCGTCCCCCGCGAGGGACGGCCCGGCGAGGTGCTGGAGATCTCCCTCAAGTACACCCCGGACCGCTCGCGCGTGATCGGGGGGCTCAAGCGCGTCTCCAAGCCGGGCCTGCGGATCTACTGCCGCGCCGACGGGCTGCCGCGTGTCCTCGGCGGCCTCGGGGTGGCCGTGCTCTCCACGAGCAAGGGGCTCATGACCGACCGCGAGGCGCGCCAGCAGCGTGTCGGGGGCGAGGTGCTCTGCTATGTCTGGTGACACCGAGGTGACGAGCTGATGTCCAGAATCGGAAAGAGCCCCATCGAGGTGCCCTCTGGCGTCGAGGTGACGCTTCGGGAGGGCAACGTGGCGGTCACTGGCCCGCAAGGAAGCTTGCAACGCGACCTGCCCGGAGCCATCACGGTCCGCCGGTCCGACGGGCAGCTCCTCGTCGAGCGGCCTGACGACGAGCGTGTCAACAGGGCACTGCACGGCTTGACGCGCAGCCTCATCCAGAACATGGTGACGGGCGTCACGGCCGGGTTCACCAAGGAGCTCGAGATCGTGGGCGTCGGCTACCGCGCCACGCTGCGTAGCCCCCAACAGCTCGAGCTGGCCCTCGGGTTCAGCCACCCGGTCATCGTCGACGCGCCCGAGGGCATCTCGTTCGAAGTGCCGACCCCGTTGCGCGTCGTCGTGAAGGGCATCGACAAGGAGACGGTCGGCCAGGTCGCCGCCGACATCCGCAAGGTCCGCAAGCCCGAGCCCTACAAGGGCAAGGGAGTCAGGTACGCGGGCGAGGTCGTGCAACGCAAGGCAGGGAAGGCGGCGAAGTAGTCATGAGCAAGACGTTGCGCACCCATGAGCTGCGCCTGCGGCGACACCGCCGCGTCCGCGCACACGTGACCGGCACCGCCGAGAGGCCCCGCCTGGCGGTGTTCCGCTCGAACAAGCACATCGTCGCCCAGATCATCGACGACACCGCGGGACGGACCCTGGTCGCCGCCTCGACTCTTGAGGCGAGCCAGCGCGGCGGCGCCACGGGCAACGTCGCGGCCGCAGCCGAGATCGGCAGGCTCATAGCGAGCCGGGCGATGTCCCAGGGAGTGACGAAGGTCGTGTTCGACCGGGGCGGGTCCCGGTACCACGGCAGGGTGGCGGCGCTCGCCGAGGCCGCACGTGAAGCCGGATTGGAGCTGTAATGCCCGAGTCGCAATACGAAGAGCGCACGATCAAGGTCAACCGCGTGGCGAAGGTCGTCAAAGGTGGGCGGCGTTTCTCGTTCACCGCGCTCATGGTGATCGGTGACGGCAACGGCCGGGTCGGCCTCGGCTACGGCAAGGCCAAGGAAGCCGGCCTCGCCGTCCAAAAGGGGATAGAAGAGGCCCGCAAGAACATGTTCGACGTCCCCCTCGCGGGCTCGACCATCGTCCACCCGGTCATAGGCCACGCGGGTGCGGGCCGTATCATCCTCAAGCCTGCCGCGCCGGGCACGGGCGTCATCGCCGGGGGAGCGGCCCGGGCCATCTTCGAGATGGCCGGCATCCGCGACGTGGTGGCCAAGTCGCTCGGCACCTCGAACGCGATCAATGTCGCCCACGCGACCATCGACGGCCTGAGCAGCCTTCGCCGTCCCGACGACGTGGCCCGCCTGCGGGACAAGAGCTCGGAAGAGGTCACCCCGAACGGCGTGTTACGGGCCTACGAGGACCGCCGCCGCCTCGGGCGTGTCATCGTGGGGGAGGTGGGCGACCATGCCGGCTCGCGCTAGCAAGAAGGGGTCCAACGGTGCCGGGGAGGTTGCCGAGGCCGCCGAGGTGCAAGCCCGCCTTGTCGTCACCCAGGTCCGGTCCTCGATCGGCACCAAGCCGAAGCACCGCGGGACGCTGCGGGCACTCGGACTGGGAAGGATCGGCAAGTCGAACGTGCTCCCAGACCGGCCCGAGATTCGCGGGATGATCGCCCGCGTCCCTCATCTCATCACCGTCTCCGAGGAGCAGACCGCATGAAGCTGCACGAGCTCGCACCTTCGCCCGGCTCCAACCGTCCCAAGCGCCGTGTCGGCAGGGGGACCGGTGGCAAGGGCGGCAAGACCGCCGGCCGGGGGACCAAGGGCCAGAAGGCACGTAACAACATCAAGCCGGGGTTCGAGGGTGGTCAGCTGCCGCTGACCCAGCGGATCCCGAAGCTGCGCGGCTTCGCGAACCCGTTCCGGGTGGAGTACAACGTCGTCAACCTCGACATCCTCGACGAGCTGGGGCTCGATGAAGTGACGCCAGAGAACCTGGAGGCCGGAGGACTGGTCCACCACAAGGGCCTGGTGAAGATCCTCGGTCGCGGTGAGCTGCACCGCGCGGTGCGGGTCTCGGCGCACGGCTTCTCGCGCTCGGCCGTGGCGGCGATCGAGGCCGCCGGCGGGTCGGCGACGGTCCTCCCGCCCCCCTACGGTGACCGGCGGCCTCCCGCCAAGGGAAATGCCCTCGCGAACCGCTAGGGTTCTTCGGCGGTGCCGAGGCTCGGGCTGTCGCCGCGCCTCGTCAAACGCGCCGAGTGAGGAAAGGATCTGATGCTCGCAAGCCTGCGGAACATGTTCAAGGTTCCCGACCTTCGCAACAAGGTCCTGTTCACCTTGCTGATCATCGGCGTCTATCTGCTGGGCGCCAACATCGTCGTGCCCGGGGTCAACTTTTCTGAGATCCAGTCCATCAGCGCCGCGGAGAAGTCCGGTGGCGTGCTCGGCTTCCTCAACTTGTTCTCGGGCGGCGCCCTCGCCCGGGCCGCCATCTTCGGGCTCGGGATCATGCCCTACATCACCTCTTCGATCATCGTCCAGCTGCTCCAGACGGTGATCCCGAAGTTCGAGCAGTGGCGCGAGCAGGGGGCCGTCGGGCAGCGAAAGCTCACCCAGGCCACTCGTTACCTCACGGTGGCCTTGGCGGTCATGCAGAGCTCGGGCCTGGTGTTCCTGTTCCACTCGGGTCAGCTCTTCGGCTCCGGCAGCAACATCGACCTCATCAAGGACTTCACCGCCCCCAGGGT
>JBKQMT010000049.1:0-6913 GCA_052146595.1 Acidimicrobiales bacterium | reverse complement strand
GCGTGCCAGAAGCAGCCGTCCACGAAGACGGCAAGCCTGAGCTTCGTGAAGGCGATGTCCACCAAAATGGGCCTTCCGTCATCGGGCCGAACCGGATAGTTCACGCGATACCTAAGTCCGTTCGCATGGAGCAATGACCTGATTCGGAGTTCGGGACCGGTGTTCCTGCTTGGATTTGCCCTCATGATCGTCGTTGCATAGGGCGTCGATGGGAACGGATAGTCGATGTGCTCGTATGTCGCCCGCCGTCGTGAGACAACCGGAGCGTTGTTCGTGTGATCAGACGGTGTGAGCACCATGCCTCACCAGACGGGCCGACCGTTCCAGGGCTTGGCGTGCCACGATGACCCTGGGGTCTTGGGCAGACAGGGCTACACGGGGCGGTATTCCCCTAAGAAGCTGAGAGAGGATTCTGCCATGCTTTTGCGTGAACAGTGGCGGCACGGCCTCTCCGATCATCGCCCGGATGTTGGTATGGCCCCACTGCTTGAGCGAATCCCCCCACTGGAATGAAGGAGGGAAGGTCTGGAGCAAGGCACATTCGAGCGTGCTGAGAACACGGTTCTCCCAGGGATGAATCGTCGTGTCGCTCCCAACGTGACCACTCGCGGTGGTTACGGTGGACGCCGGTTCGTCCGGTGCCATCCGTCGATAGCTCGTGTGAAAGCCTGTGACGAGACGGGCAACCCCGTCCTTGTCCTTTGTAACTGGCCTTGGGAGAAGGTGCCCACATCCGCTGCAGCGCACCCGTGATCGCTCGCGTGCGCGACGACCGCACTGAAAGCAGCGATCGTTCTCCCAGGCCGAACGCCCAGTGTTTGGCGGGATCGAAGCCACCATCCGATACCGATCGGAAGGCCATACGGGAACGGAGTGCATCGGGATGTCTGCTGATGCTGTCTCCGGCGCTCCCGCATCAAGCGACGGCAGCTGGAAGGAGGCGAGAGCCTCCCTAAGCGAGATGGGTTGCATCTCACCTGTCGCATGTGAAGGCCACGGATACGGCGACCACGCTCGCCGCTCCAAAATCTCGACGGCAGCCTCTGATCGACGGATGAAAGTCAGAAAAGACCGCTTCCTCGACTGCGGCACGCCGAAGTCGGCTAGGTCGGCAAGAAGTGGGTGAGCTTCGTAGTCGGCCTCAAGTTCGTCGATGAGAAAGGTCGCTGCCGACACAGGAGCGCCAGTGTGGGGATGTCGTACCTTGCGGGTGAGAAAGGCCTGGACGTTCTCGACGACGACGGCCCGTGGGGCGAGCTGTCGCACAGCCTCAGCTATGACCTCGACTAGAAGGTTCCTAGCGTCGCGACTTCCAGCATCAGCATCGGCGCCCATGCCACGAGCACTCTGGGCAGAACTCAGACCCTGGCAGGGAGGACACGCAGCAAGGATCGCAGGGGGGGTCGCCCCAAGACGTTGCCGGTATCCCTTCACCACGTCAGGCAACGTTTCGCGAAGGTCTCCAGGCACACCTTGAGCATGTGGGTGATTGAGCAAAGCCACACTCAGGCGCCGGGCATCTAGCTCTGCCATCACCTCGAACGAGAATCCCGCTGATGCGAAGCCAATGTCTCCAGCACCGCAGTTGGAAAACAGGCTGACGGCGGGCAGTGGGGTTCGAGCCTTCGCCATGCCCACCTATTCAGCCTCCTCTTCGGGGTGGGCCTGGTCATGGGCCGCGAGGAACTGTTGATGGGCTGTAACGGCGGCGGCAAGAAAGTCGTTCCAAGTCTGGCGCACGACCTTCTTTTCCCTCTTGAACGCATCGAAGGCATACCTTTGCGTCGAGTCGGTCAGAGTCTCTCCGTCAGCGATGAGATCGATCTGCCAGCGCTCGGGAAACTCGGCCTGGAAGCCAGCGTTCTCGTCGAAGAAGGCGTCAAAGGCAGTGACGTAGTTCTGCAAACGCGTGTAGTCCGCGCCGTCGAAGCTGTGGCCGGGAGACTTGATCTCCACGACATGCAGTTGTTGCCCGTGGTGTACGAGCGTGAAGTCCGGACGCTTGGTCGTTTTCGAAATGGCAACTTCGAGTTGCTCTCCATACTGTTTCTCGTAGAAGACGACGAACTGGTCTCGGAATACCTTCAGGGAGCGGTTCTGGGTGATCACGCTCCAGTCGGGTCGGATGAGCCAGGGTGCGGAAGCAATGAGACGTTGGAGGTCTGCCTCTTGAACGTCTGGCTTGTTGATCGCTGCCTGAAGTTCCTTGATGGAACGTACTCGCTCGTCAGCGATCTGGCTGTACGAGGCCAGCTCAGCAATCCGGGCCTTTCCAAACAGCTCAAGCAGCTCCTTGACAGTTGAGTCCCCCTTTTGGGATATCTGCTGGAAGGCTGCGACGAGTGCCTGGTGGGGAGCAACCGAAAGAACCACTTCGGCGAGGCCATCGACGTAGTCCTGATCTTCGAGTTCGTCCTCGGCGGCGAATGCACCTATCTGCTTGCCAAGCTCGACTGCAATCCGGGCGACCTCGTCATCCCCGTACCGTTCGATTGCCCTTTCCTCAATGTTGGCCTTCGCCATGAAGGACTTACTCTTCTTGTCCCTGCGAGGCTTAGCAGATGCTGCGGCGATCTGCTTGATGAGTGTGGCGCCCCAGGCACGCAAGGCTTGACCGTATTCGGAGTCCCACAAGATCGATTGACGGTCGGTTCGGATGAGGTCCTCACCCTCGTCCTCGTCAAGCCAGTCGGCGTGGACCTCGCCAACAAGGTATGAGCGCATGTAGAACTCGCCAGTGAACCCGGCAGGCTGTTCAAAGTCCCTCGTTGTCGCGACGATCTTGTTTCGCGCATAAATGCGTACCCCGGCCCCCTCTTCCGTTTTGTAGGACTCTTTCGCCATCGCAAGCCAGCCAGTGACGGGGAGGGATTGGTCGTCTTCGATCTGGACGGGGCGAGTGGAGACGTCAATCCTCGTCGCCTCTTCAACATCGATTCTGAACTGCTCGACCTGGAACTCGGAGGCAGTTCGCGTGTCGTGGACCTTGATCACGAAGTCCGGAGACGCGAGGGCAAACCTCGTCGCGATCTGACGGTGGAAGGTCTCTTCGTTCGGCACGCGCTTCGGCAGGAACCGGCTGAGTCGTATGGTCGTGCCTGACTTCTCGGCGTACTGGCCATCCTGCGCGCCAACGTCCAGGAGAACTTCCTCCTCCGAGTCTTGAACGATCTTGCCGTAGTCAAGGAAGAAGTGAGTGGTGAGGTAGCCCTTGCCTGGCACTGGGTCCCCACCTGATGAGATGACCTCGATGAGCTGACAGATTCCGAACGGAGCAAGCTTGCCGATGCCCTTGCGGCCCATCACAGGCCGGTGCTTGCCACGTGATGTGCCGCCCTGCTCCGCATGTGTGCGCCGGTCACGCCCGACCTGCAGGTAGAAGTCCTGAGCCTCCTTGGGCGTCATGCCGTGGCCGTTATCGCGGACCAAGATGGCATAGCCGTGGTCCTCGATCTCCTTGGTCTTGCGATCCAGAGTCGCCAGCTCGGTGGCCAGTGGCAGCTCGACCACGACCTCTTCGGCGTCGGCGTCGTATGAGTTGGCGATCAGCTCGGCGACTGCGGCACTGACCTTGTCGTAGAGCTTGACCCCGAGCTTGTCGATGGTAAGGCGAGAGATTCGAAGCGAGTATGAACTTGTGGCCTCGTGCGGCGCAGCGGCAACAGGGGTTGAGGGATCACTCATGAGACTGAATGATTATGCATGAAATGCCAGCGGATGTGGTGGTTCAATGGCTGCTAGGGCGTGCCGTGGAAGCATGGCGTAGCTCAGGGGACAAGATCGCTCAGGAAGCACACACCGAAGCCTACAGACAGGCCGTGCGCTGGAGTGTTGAAGCAGTTCACGAGGCGTGGACGACGCTCACTCTGCATCGACCCCTCCAACAGTCGGCGCAGTAGAAGTCGCCATCATCGGCGTCGTGGTGTCCGTCGGCGTGGACGAGGTCGGTATCGACCGAAGAGCAGCAGCGGTCGCAGAAGACCCACGTTGCCTTTCGCCAGAGTGGGAGGGGTGCGAGCCCTTCGAGCTGGCCGACAAGCTGCACGAGATTTGGCGTGCGCGGCGGCATCATCCGGGGCCGAAACGACGAGCCGGTACTCGACCAGCTCTGCAATGTCGGTGACTGTGTAGGCCATGACTGCAACTCCTTTCCCTTCTCGGTTCATGGGCGCGGACGCAGCGGTCTGGGCGTTCGTGGACGGTCCACATGACGTCAAGGAGGGTGCGTGCGCAGTAGCGGCCAGGCACGGGAAGCAGTTCACGAGTGTGAGGCGGGCCAACGGTGATCCGCCAAGGGAACCGATCAGGGTCCAGCAGTTACCACTTTGAGAGGTCGGCAACCTCGAAGAAGATGTGGCGACGGATAGCGCCAAGCGTGTCGGAAGATGCACGAACACGCTCCACGGCCTCTGGGGCAACAGTTCCTGCAGTCTCCAACTCGGCTAGGAGGGTCTCGAACTGAGCGAGGAGTCCCGAAACCTGGTGGACAAGGTTGCCAACTTGCGGCTCTCCATCCGAACCGAGGAAGGCGTTGGACGCATCGGAGGAATCGAAGGCTTCGTCGACAAGCGTGATGTCGTGCCCGATGTTTCCATCGTCGAGCCGCTGCCAGAGGACCCGACCAAGGCGCATGTTCCTGGGCTCCTCTGAGATGCCTCGCCGGATCACCGGCCAGTATCGAACCTCTGCCGTCTTCGATGGAATGAGGGAACGGAGCCGATCCGTCTCGTCGGCAGTGAGCGTTGCCTGGAAGGCGATGGCGATAGAGCCGTCGTCGATCATTCGCTCCTCGTAGCGGCCTGCCGCCGGAGTAACGGTCAGGCCCTCAAACTCAATGCTGTCAGCCTCCAGGCGCTCGGACTCGGTCCACGAGATTGTGAGACGCCGTGGACCATCGTCCGTGTACGACTCGACGTCTAGATTCCCCGACCAGAGGGAACCTTCGGAATCCGTGAACGGCTTGGTCGCCAGAAACCCCTTGACCAGCTCCGACTCCTGTGGAGAGACAGTCACTTCCATCTTGAGTCTCCGTAGCTCACCATACGTAAACGGCGATGGCGTGCGCCCGGTCTCCACGACCGGGAAGGACAGGGACGAGCCCTTGAAGTCGAACTGCAACAGCGCTGGAGTGGACATGCCCCCAGTATCGCAGGGGGCTGTGTCAGGCAACTGCCCGGCCACTCCGAGGTTGGAATCCGAGCACTAGGGCGAGCTTGGGCACCCCGTGAGGCTCAGCCTGCAGCGGTGTTGATTGCGCCCATGACGCCGAGCCAAGCCCGTTGGCGACGCTCCCGGACGAGGTTGCGGACATGCAAGCTGCCGATGGCGGTTGCTGCGGCGGCTGCTCCCACGAGTGGTCCGAATGGTCCGAGCATCGTGACTCCGGCAGTCACGTACCCGGCACCCGCACCAACCACAAGATCGGCAAGGACGAGGGCAGTGACTCTTCGGATGCCGTGCACGTCTTTCGAGGCAGCGATGACCTTCGCAAGGAAGGTGCTCCGCATGGCATCCTCTAGATCGCCACCCGTCCGGGCAACCTCGAATGCTTCGGCCTCCACCTCTCGAAGCACTCCTCGGAGTCGATCGATGGCCTTGTCGGGCACCGATGACTCGGCCATGGAATCGATCGACACTGACGTCCCATCCACCGGAGGCACCAAGAGCAAGGTCCTTGCTCACGTGCTCCACGATCCGTGAACGGACAAAGTGCTCTGGGACGAGTCGTGTGAGCGCTGCGTTCTTGCCGTCGCTCCGCTTCCACCGATCGGCGAGCTTCTCGAACTCGGGTGCCATCCCGCTGGGGTACCCGAGGACAATCCAGTCGCACTTGGCTGGCAACTCCGCCTGGAACGGCTCCAAAGTTGGGAGCCAGCAGATCGAGGTCTCAGAGTGGAGCACCTGGTGATATGGACCCGGCGCAGGAACGCCGGGCATTGTCTCCTTCGCCATGGAGAGGAAGAAGGGAACCGCCTGTCCACGATTGCGACCCTTCGGAGTCTGCCAACGGGCTGGATTGTCCGGCGTGGTCTGGTGCCGCGATGCGTGTGCTCCGTGAGGACCGGCCTGAATACTCATCTGGCCTGCCTCGAGAAGGACCCGGCTATAGAGGAGGCTCGAAACCTTCATGCGTGCTCGAACGCTTCCAAGTGGGCTGCCCGTCACGAGGGCGTGAGCATTCGAGGCGAGAGGGAAGAATACCTCCCCGGACGGAGGCACGTACGGAATCGGGTCTGGCGAAGCCGACATGCTCCGATTATCCGCCATCGGGAGGAGCAGGGCGGGTTAAGCCGCCTGCTCCTCCACCATTGCGGGCTCGAAGGCCCGCAGGATGGTTGCTGCAGCCTTCTGGATGTGCTCACATGATCGCTTGATCCCAGCGATGGCTTGCTCGCCGCCACCGGCCCAGGTAGCGACATACCCGAAGGAGTAGTTGCCGGGGTGCTGTCACCGCTGCCCATTGCAGGCGAAACGACCTGCGAGTTGCTCAACGAGTGGTACGGCCACGGAGCGCTCATCCCAGCCCGCCGCGGTTATCTCGCCTGCTTCGGCTGATGACGATCCGGATGAGCGCAGGATGTTTAGAAGAGAGGCTCCTGAAGCACGCCGGGCTTGAGTTCCGTCACCTCTTCTCCCGTCGCCTCGTGCCACCACGCCGCGAACATGCGGCGATGACAGGACGTCCCCGCCTTTCCTAAATCCTCGAAGCACAAGAGCGCTAGACGGTCGTTCCCCGCATCGTCGCAACAACGCTGGAGCAGCGTGCGGATCGCGTCCACGCCAAGGTCGTCGAGGCGTGCCCGGTAAGCCTGCTCGAAGACGTCTGTGGGCAGCCCGAACATGGATCGCGTTGGGGCCAGTGCACGCAGGTTGCAGGCAAGCTGGTACCCCAATGGCCAGCGCGGGTTGCCCA
>JBKQMT010000048.1:0-26216 GCA_052146595.1 Acidimicrobiales bacterium | reverse complement strand
TGACCGGGCCGGCGGCGTTCCAGAGGCGCCTCGCTTTGCCCATCGGGCAGCTTCACGAGCCTGCGCGCCTGCCGGGGTAGCATCGTGCGCAATGTCATTCTCGGGTCGCGACCGATGGCGACGATCGGCACTGGCTTGTCGGGCTCAGGAGAGGTAGGGCCTCAGTGATCAGCTATATCATCCGCCGCTTGTTGCAAGCGGTCCTGGTCATCTTCGGAGTGATACTGATCGTCTTCCTCCTCTTCCACCTCGAGCCGACAGTGGTCATCGCGAAGGCGATAGTCGGGCCTCGCGCGTCGCCGGTGCAGGTGGAGGCAGTCATCCAGTCGCTCGGCCTTGACAAGCCCCTCTACTACCAGGTCTGGCGGCTCATAGACAACTATGTCCACCTCGATTTCGGCACCTCCTACCAGTTCAATACACCGGTGCGGACCCTCATCGCTCAAGCGCTCCCGAAGACGCTGCTACTGGTCGGAACCTCCACGGTCGTCGCCCTCTTGATCGCCGTCCCCCTCGGTGTCTTTCAGACGGTCCGGCGGAACAAGCCGTCCGACTACGCCCTCACGAGCGTGGCGTTCATCTTCTACGCCACACCGCCGTTCGTCCTTGGTCCGTTGCTCGTCTTGTTCCTGGCCGTCGACAACCACATCTTCAGTCCTTACGTCCCGCCGGGTGACACGCTCGGCCAAGTGGCCCTGGACTGGCGAGCGATGGTGCTTCCCGTCTTCACCCTCGCCGCCGTGACGATCGCCGCATTCAGCCGGTACATGCGTTCGTCGATGATGGACGCCATGACCCAGGACTACGTCCGTACCGCCCGGGCGAAAGGCGCCAGCCAGAGCCGTGTCCTGTTTCGCCACGCCTTCCGAAATGCCCTCATTCCGATCGTCACCCTGGTTGGCCTGTCGATACCCGGCATCGTCTCGGGCGCAGTCATCACCGAGACCGTCTTCAACTACCCGGGCATGGGCTTTCTCACAGTGAGAGCCGCCGAGGTCTTCGATCTGGGGACTGTGGTCGGCACTACGGTCGTGGCGACCGTCGCCACCGTCACCGGCTCGTTGCTTGCCGACATCCTTTATGCCGTCGTCGATCCGAGGATCCGCTATGGGCGCCGGTGAACTTTGGGGTGGGGACCTCGGTCGTCTGTTCTCCGGGACATCGAGAGCCTTCTCCCAGGATCTCGGCGAGCTCGACCTTGCCCGCGAGCTCGACAACGCCCACGTCGAGAAACTCGATGGGGGCGCCAGCGGCGACGGGACCGGCACACCTTCGGGCGGTGAGGCGACCCAGACCGGCAGCCTCGGGCGCCTGGTCTTGCGCGTCTTCTTCGAGAACAAGCTCGCCCTCGTCGGCGTCGTGATCCTCATTCTCATGACCGGCTTCTGTTTCCTGGGCCCGCTCTTCTACCACACGAACCAGCAGTTCACAGACCTGAACTCCTTCACACTGCCTCCCAGCACTCAGTACCCGCTCGGCACCGACTCAAACGGTTTCGACGTCCTCGGCCGCCTGATGAAGGGGGGCCGGTCCTCGCTCGAGGTCGGCCTCGCAGCCGCTCTCGTCGCGACGATGATCGGAGTCGTCTGGGGCGCCGTTGCAGGCTTCTTCGGAGGTGTCGTCGACGCGGTGATGATGCGGTTGGTCGACATCCTCCTTTCAATCCCCACCCTGCTGCTCCTCATCGTGCTTTCGGTGCTGTTCACCCCCTCGAAGTACGTGTTGATCTTCGTCATCGCCTCGGTTGCCTGGCTGTACCCGGCACGCCTCGTACGAGGCGAGACCTTGACGCTGCGTACCCGCGAGTACGTGCAAGCCGTGCGCGTCATGGGCGGCAATGGCAGGCGCATCGTCTACCGCCACATCATCCCGAACGCGATCGGGACGATCATCGTGAACGCCACGTTTCAGGTCGCGGATGCCATCTTGTTCTTGGCCGCGCTCGGGTTCCTCGGCCTAGGCGTGCACTTCCCCGATGCGGACTGGGGGAGCATGCTCTCCGACGGGGCGACCTACCTGACGGCCGGCTACTGGTGGCTCATCGTTCCCGCCGGGCTCTGCATCGTGCTCGTCGTCGTGGCCATCAACTTCATCGGCGACGCCCTGAGAGACGCGCTCGAGGTACGGCTCCAGCGCCGCTGAGCTACACCCCTCCGGCCGAACCCTCAGACGAAGACGCCTTCGGCGGAGGAGTCCACAAGTGGCGTCTGGAGAGGGAAGTGACAGGCCGCCAAGTGGCCAGCCCCGAAGGCGCGCAGCGGCGGCTCCTCCTCGGCGCAAATCTTCTCTGCATAGGGGCACCGGGTGCGAAAGCGGCAGCCCGAGGGCGGGAAGATCGCAGAGGGGAGCTCCCCCCGGATCACGTTGCGCGCCTTGGCGCGAGACGCGACAGGGTCCGGCACCGGGATCGTGTCGATCAGGCCTCGTGTGTAGGGATGAGCGGCGTACTCGTAGATTGTCTGAGCCGGAGCGATCTCCATCATCTTGCCGAGGTACATCACCCCGATCCGGTCGGCCAGATACCTGACCACGGCGAGGTCGTGCGAGATGACGATGTACGACAGGCTGTGGATCTGCTGAAGACTCTTCATCAAGTTGAGGAGCTGAGCCTGGATCGACACGTCGAGCGCGGAGACAGGCTCGTCACAGACGATGAGCTTGGGGCTCAGCGTGAGGGCGCGGGCGAACCCGATCCGCTGACGTTGCCCGCCGGAGAACTCGTGAGGGTACAAGAGGGCGGCCGCGGGGGCGAGCCCGACCTCCTCGAGCAGTTGCCGGATTCGTGCCGTCTGCTCTGGGCGAGATCCGATCTGTTGGATCGCGAGCGGCTCGCGCAAGATCGTGCCGACCCGCATGCGAGGATCGAGCGACGAGTACGGGTCCTGGAACATGAGCTGGAGGTTCCGGCGTTTCCTGCGCAGGGCCCGTCCCCTCATTTTCGAGAGGTCGTCGCCTTCGAAGTGAATGGACCCGGAATTCGGCCGCTCGAGGGCCACGACGAGCCTGCCGATCGTGGTCTTGCCGCAGCCCGATTCGCCGACGAGGCCGAAGGTCTCGCCCTCCCGCACGCTGAAGGAGACGTCAGAGACGGCCTTGACGGTTCCGACCTTGCGCTGGGTTATGGCGCCAGCGGTGACGACGAATTCCTTCACGAGGTGGTCGACCTCGAGGATCGGGCGCCGGCTCTCGAGTTCGGCCACGCGGACGCCGGCGCGTTGCAGGCCTGCCGCGCGCTCTTCAGTCGTCGTGACCCCGACGTGCGGGGCTCCCGGCGTACCCGGCTCTCCGACGGGGTTGAAACAGGCATAATCATGGTCCGCCACGCCCGCTACGGGCGCAAGCTGCGGCTCCTCGTGCTTGCACCGCTGAGTGGCGTTCGGGCACCGCGGCTCGAAACGACACCCCACGAGCTCACGGCTCAGGTCGGGCGGCACACCCGGGATGTTGTAGAGCCGCTGGGTGGAGTCCTGTTCCAGCTTCGGGATCGACTGGAGCAGGGCGGAGGCGTAGGGGTGGCGCATGCGGGCGAACAGCTCGGTGGTGGGGGCGCCTTCGAGGATCTTGCCTGCGTACATGACCATGACCCGGTCGCTGCGGCCGGCGATGACGCCGAGATCGTGGGTGATGAGGATCACGGCCATGTTGAGCCGGGAGCGCAGGTCGTCGATCAGGTTGAGGATCTGGGCTTGGATGGTCACGTCGAGGGCCGTTGTCGGTTCGTCGGCGATGAGCAGCTTGGGATCACACGCGAGGGCGATGGCGATCATGACCCTCTGGCGCAGGCCGCCGGAGAGCTGGTGCGGGTAGTCGTCGAGCCGCTCCTGCGGTCGCGGCATGCCCACGAGCGTGAGGACGTCGAGGGCTCGTTCCCTCGCCTCCTTGCGCGTCACTTTGCGGTGCAGGCGAACAGGTTCGGCGATCTGGTGGCCGACGCTCATCGTGGGGTTGAGCGAGGTCATCGGGTCCTGGAAGATCATCGCGACCTCGTTCGCGCGAATGCTCTGCATCTGGCGTTCGGACATCGGGACGATGTCTTTCCCGCCGACGACAATGCTTCCGCCGGTGATGTGGCCGACGTTGGGCAGCAGCTTCATGATCGACAGCCCCACCGTGCTCTTGCCGCAACCCGACTCGCCAACCAGGCCCAGGCATTCGCCTTCGGCGACGGAGAACGACACCCCCTCGACAGCCCGGACAGTCGCGCTACGGAGGTGGAACTCGGTATGGAGATCTACTACCTCGACGACGTTGGCCATGGACGATTCACCCCTGTGATCTTCGACCGGGGCACTGCTCATGCCACCGCCCGGCACGATTGTATCCCCGATCCCTGGTCACCCAGCTTGTGCTGCGCTATCGTAACCGCCCATGCCACAACCTCCTAGCCTCACGCCCGAGCAGCGCCACGCGGCGCTCGAGAAGGCGGCCAGAGCGCGCCGCGAGCGCGCCGAGATCAAGGACCATCTCAAGAGTGGTCGAGTCACCCTTAGAGAGCTGCTCATCCAGGCGGAGACCGACGAGATCGTCGGCAAGATGAAGGTGCTGGCGGTTCTCGAGGCGCTACCGGGGACCGGCAAGGTCAAGGCCCGGCGCCTCATGGAGCACGTCGGCATCAGTGAGACCCGCCGGCTCCAGGGGCTCGGGGCCAAGCAGCGCGAGGCGCTGCTCGAGGCTGCGACCCGGCCCTGATCCTCGTCGTTTGCGGGCCCGGGGGGGTCGGCAAAGGGACGATCGTCCGACGCCTTGTTGCCGGTGACCAGAGACTCTGGCTCAGCCGTTCTTGGACGACGCGGGCACGGCGTCCCGGTGAGAGCGAGGATGCCTACACATTTGTCGACCGCGACACGTTTCTTGCTCGCGCGGCCGAAGGTGGCTTCCTGGAATGGGCGACCATCCTCGGCGAGTACTACGGGACGCCAATGCCACAGCCCGAAGAGGGCCGCGACACCGTGCTCGAGATCGACGTCCAGGGTGCTCGTCAGGTGCTCGAGCGCTGTCCGGGCGCGTACTGCGTGCTCGTTCTCGCGCCTTCGGCCGCCGTGCAAGAGCAGCGGCTCCGCTCGAGGGGGGACTCGGAGGAGCACATTCAGCGGCGCATAGCCCTCGGGAAACTGGAAGAGGCGCAGGGCCTCGAGCTCGCCTCGCGCGTGGTGATCAACGATGAGCTCGACCGGGCTGTGCACGAGCTCGCGGGCATAGTCGAGGAGCTACGGCGCCAGGGCTGGCCCTGTTCGTGACCGAGGGACCCCGCTCCGGCGCTCTCGAGCCCTAGGAGCGGGCGAGCTCGCGGGCTACTTCTCCGCCTTGCAGAGGTACCAGTCCTCGGCGATCCAGGTGAACAGCGGATTCTCAGGTTCGAAGCCGCAGACGTCGTTGCCGACCTCGTTGAGCTCGATAGTCGTCTGCGGCTGCCAGATGTCCGGCAGGTGGGTGGAGATGTAGTTCTCGTAGCTGTAGAGGGCCCCCAGTGACGACGAGGTGTTCGTCGCCGCGATGAGGTTGTTGGCCGCCGGGTCTGAGTACTCGCCGAAGTTCGACTCCGCCCCGGCGGCGAAGAGTTGCTCACCGGTCGGGTAGTAGTCCGGCTCGTAGTCCCACCCGCCGTCCCAGTTGGCCATGTCCCAGGCACAGGCCTTGCCCGCCGTGCACGGCGCCGCGGCGGTGTTGATGACGTCGTCGAAGATCTTGCTGCCCTCGAGATGCAGCTTGATGCCGGCCTGTGCCCAGCTCGCCGCGAGCGCTTGGACCTGGTCGTCGAAGGAGGCGGTGCCTTCGTAGTAGAGGTAGTTGAAGCTCAGGGCGGCACCCTTGGCGATACCTGGCCCGCACTCGTGGACGGCGGTCCCCGGCCTCACACAGGTCGTGACACCGCCGGGGACGACTTTCCAACCGTGAGACCTGAGCAGGGACTTAGCGGTCGACACGCTGTAGGGGTAGGGGTTGGAGCTCTCCTGGGCGGTGGCAAGGACCGTCGGCGGGTAGACGGGCACCGGACCGTAGGTCGGGGCTCCGTAGCCGGCGTCGAAAGCCCGGATCCACCCGGTCTGGTTCATGAGCGACTGCATCGCCTGACGTATGTACAACCGCTGGAGGATCGGGCCTGCGCTCGGGCTCGTGTAGTTGAGGGCGAAGTAGTTGATGGCCCACAGGTACACGGGTTCGAGCTTGTAGCTGCCGGCGAGCGAGGGGGCGTTGCGCCCCGCGAGCGCTTGCCCGCCCCGGCTGAAGGCCCTGCCCCTGTAGGTCGGCAGGTCCTGGGGCGTGACGTAGCCGACGTCGATCGTGCCCCTCTGCAAAGCCTTGTACTCGGCGGCGTCGGTCGTGAAGGGGACCAGCACCAGCTTGCCGAGCGACGACTTGACCGAGCCTGAGTAGCTGGGGTTCGGGACCAGGGTGGCCTCGTAGTCCGTGGCGTCGAAGGCGCCGAGGGTGAAGGGACCGTCCACGACCTTCCAGAGCGGGTTCGTGGCGTAGGTCCCGAGGTCGGCCGCCTCGGTGTTGCCCGTGAGGAATCGGTAGACCGCAGCGCATGCCTTGGCCGACGCCGAGACCGGGCTGAGCACTCCGCTCGGGGACATCGAGGTCGTTATCGAGCCGTACAGGGCGCTCGAGCAGCCTCCCGAGCCGGCCTTCGCGCCGGCGCTTGTGATGTCCCAGGCGATCGGGAGAGGCGTGACCTGGCTCAGTTCGTTGTAGGTGAACCAGTACGAGCCGTAGCTCGCATCGAGGCTGAAGGTGACGGTGTCGGTCTTGACGTCGGCCGAGACGTTGCTGACATCGCCGGGGAACTGGTCGGTTCCCGGCACGTAGCCGCCCCACGAGGTGGCGTTGGCCTTGAGCATGTTCATCCAGAACACGACGTCCCTGGCACTCACGCTCTCGCCGTTGCTCCACTTGTAACCCTTCATCTTGATGGTGACAGTCCGGCCGTGGTCGGTGTACACGGGAAGCTCACCGAGCGAGAGCCCCTCGTTCAAGGCGGGGCCGTTCCCGACGCCGAACCAGTACAGCGGGCGGTAGAGCAGGTAGGTCAACTGCAAGTTGGCAGGGAAGAAGTACGCCTCGCCCATCATGGGGAAGATGTAGTTCGGCCCGTCGGCGGCGGCTTCGGCGACGGTCAAAGTGCCGCCCTTGATCCTGACCATGTGCGTGACCGGCGGGGCCGGCTTGGCAGTCGCCGGGCCGGTGGAGGCCGATCCCCAGCCGGCGAGCACGAGCGCCGCGGACGCGACCGCCGTTCCCCTGACAGCGAGCCTGCCCAGCCTGCGCTTTCCCATCATGATCGTGCTAGAGCTCCTGGACTCAAGTGCTTCAGAACTTTGATGGTTGAGAGAACCGGCCACCACCTCTACGAGGATCCGTCGATATGACTGTAGTGCATTTGTAATATGTGCATGGGACGGCTTCCCGCCATAGGAAGTCGGCCGCGACCTTGTGGCGGGATCGATGTCCAGGGTATTCGGGTGGGCGGGTATAGTGGTGTCCGTCCGCCGGGGCCGCGCAAGGCCCTGGTTTATGCCGCCATGACAGGTGGCGTCAGCCGAGAAGGAGTCCCATGGCCGAGCCGCGCAGCACGATGATCGATCCGCCGATCGAGGTCTTGCTTGACAAGGTCGACTCCAAGTTCACCCTGGTGACCTTGGCCGCCAAGCGGGGGCGGCAGGTGAACTCCTATTTCAGCCAGCTCGGTGAGGGCCTCGGTGCCATCGTGCCGCCCCAGGTCGCCTCCATCGCCCGCAAGCCCTTGTCCATCGCCCTCGAGGAGATCGCGGCCGGCAAGGTCGTTGCCTACTGGCCGTCCGAGGACGAGCCGGCCGAAGAGGGCGAGACCTCCGCCGAGGCCGCCGGCAATGCCCCCGAGCCCGGAGAGGCGGGATAGGCAAGCGCCGGGCGGGCGACGGCTGTCGAAGTGGCTGACACGGGAGCGGGACCGGAACGCACCGGTGTGGGCCCCTGGCCCGCCTGGGCTTCAGCACCTGGAGCGCCCCTTCGCGGTGCCACCGTCGTGCTCGGCGTCAGCGGGGGCGTCGCCGCCTACAAGGCGGTCGAGCTCTGCCGCCGCCTGGTCGATGCCGGTGCCCACGTCGTGCCGGTCCTCACATCGAACGCGACGCGATTTGTCGGCGAGGCCACCTTCTCGGCGCTCGCTTCCGAGCGCGCCCGCCTGGAGCTGTTCGGCGAGGACGTCGCCATCTCCCACACCGAGCTCGCACGGCGCGCCGACCTGGTGCTGATCGCGCCGGCGACGGCACGGGTGATCGGCTCGTACGCGGCCGGGATTTCCTCCGACCTGCTGGTGGCGACGCTGCTCGCGACCCGGGCCCCGGTGCTCGTCTGTCCCGCCATGCACACCGAGATGTGGGAGCACGCAGCCGTCCGGGAGAACGTGGCGACCCTTCGCCGGCGCGGCGTCCAGGTCCTCGAGCCGGCGACCGGCCGCCTGGCGGGCGGAGACGTCGGTGCGGGGCGCCTTCCCGAGACCGAGGTGATCGTCCAGGCCGCAGCCAGGATCCTCGCCGCCACCGGGGGCGGGGCGCGCCCCGCCGGCCCGCTCTCGGGCCGGAAGGTGCTGGTCAGCGCCGGAGGCACCCGCGAGCCCATCGACCCGGTCCGCTACCTGTCCAACCGCTCCTCGGGCAAGCAGGGCCACGCCTTGGCCGAGGTTGCCAGCGATCTCGGGGCGCAGGTCAGCCTTGTGACCACGTCCGAGCTTGCCGTCGGCCCGGGGATCGAGGTGGTCAGGGTCGAGACCGCCGCCGAGATGGCCGAGGCAGTGCTTTCGCGCTCCGGGGCGGCCGACGTCGTCATCATGGCCGCCGCCGTCGCCGACTACCGGCCGGCCGTCGTGGCGACCACGAAGCTCCACAAGGCCGACGGGGTGCCCGAGATCCGTCTCGTGCCGACGCTGGACATCCTCGCCGAGCTCGCCCGGCGGCGCCGTCCGGGGCAGGTGCTCGTGGGCTTTGCCGCCGAGACCGGCCAGCTCGCCGAGCGGGCGACGGCCAAGCTGGAGGCCAAGGGCGTGGACCTGCTCGTGGCCAACGACGTCGCGGCGGAGGGATCGGGCTTCGGGTCCGAGAACAACGCCGTGACGATCTTTCACCGCGGGGGGTCCCGCACCGAGGTCCCGCTCCAGTCGAAGCGGGACGTCGCCCGAGCCGTCCTGTGCGCTACCCTGCCGTTGCTTTCAGGCGAGGCGAACGCCGGCTCGGGCGTCTCGCGGGCAGATGTCGGAGACGCCGGGAGAGCCGGCGTGCCGGCACCGGAGCCGTCACCGGTGGCCGGTCGCAATCGAGAGTGAGGAGCCAGAGCGTTGAGCAGTTTCCTTTTCACCTCCGAGTCGGTCACCGAGGGCCATCCCGACAAGATGGCCGACCAGATCTCCGACGCGATCCTGGACGCCATCTTGGAGGAGGACCCCCAGGGCCGGGTCGCCTGCGAGACCATGCTCACGACCGGGCTCGTGGTCGTGGCCGGCGAGATCTCGACGACGGCGTACGTCGACATCGCCCGTCTCGCCCGCCGGACCATCTGTGAGATCGGCTACGACCGCGAGGAGCTCTGCTTCGACGGGAACTCGTGCGGCGTGCTCGTCTCCATCGACGAGCAGTCGCCGGAGATAGAACGCGGGATCTCGGCCGCCCTCGAGGTACGCAGCGGCACGGGCGGCGGGGATGTTCTCAACGCCCAGGGCGCCGGCGACCAGGGGATGATGTTCGGCTACGCCTGCGACGAGACCCCCGACCTCATGCCGCTGCCGATCTGGCTGGCGCACCGGCTGGCACATCGCCTGGCCGAGGTCCGCAAGTCCTGGACCATCCCCTGCCTCGGCCCCGACGGCAAGACCCAGGTGAGCGTGCGCTACGAGGCCGGCCGGCCCGTCGGGCTCAAGACGGTGGTGATCTCGACCCAGCACACGAAGGACGCAGATCTCGACAAGCTGCCCGACGACCTCCGCCAGCACGTCATCGGGCCGGAGCTTCCGGCGTGGCTCGACACCGACGGCTACGAGCTTTTCGCCAACCCGAGCGGACGTTTCGAGCTCGGCGGCCCTCGCACCGACACCGGGCTCACAGGCCGCAAGATCATCGTCGACACCTACGGCGGGTGGGCCCGCCACGGCGGCGGCGCCTTCTCGGGCAAGGACCCTTCGAAGGTGGACCGCTCCGGCTCCTACGCCGCCCGATGGGTGGCAAAGCACGTCGTCGCCTCCGGAGCCGCCTCCCGCTGCGAGATCCAGGTCGCCTACGCCATCGGCGTCGCCCACCCGGTCTCGGTCATGGTCGACACCTTCGGCACCGAGACGGTCGCCCCCGAGCGCATCTCCAAGGCCCTCGACGAGCTGTTCGACCTCCGTCCCGCTGCCATCGTGCGCGACCTCGACCTGCGCCGGCCCATCTACCGACGCGTCGCGGCCTACGGCCACTTCGGGCGTTCGGCCGCCGAGGTGCCCTGGGAGGCGACACCCCGCCTCGAGGACCTGCGCGCTGCCCTCGGCCTCTGAGCGGCTCCAGGCGCCCGGGATAGGTCCCCGGCCGCAGCGGGGCGGGCGATGAACCGGGTCGTCGAGGTCCTTCCCGACGTGAGCGGGATCGACCGCAGCTTCGCCTACGAGGTGCCCGAGCATCTGGCCGGGAGCGTCACGCTCGGGAGCATCGTGCGGGTGGTCCTGCACGGGCGCCGGGTCCGGGGCTGGGTGGTCGCCGAGGCGGCCGAGCTCGCGCCTGAGATCGAGCTCCGCCCCGTGAGCGAGCTCGTCTCGCTCGGGCCCCCGGCGACGGTCGTCGAGCTCGGCCGGTGGGCGTCGTGGCGCTACGCCGGCCGGCTGCGCCCGTTGCTGCTCGCCGCCTCGCCGCCGCGCCTGGTCCGCGCCCTGCCTGGGGCGCCGCCCGCCCGGGAAAGCCCGTGGGAGACGACGGCCGTCGCCGCCGGGGACCGCGGAGCGAAAAGCGCCCTCGAAGGAGAGATCGGGGCGGCCACCTCCCAGGCGCTCTCGTCGCCTCACGGCGTGCTGCGGCTTCCCCCGGCGGCGCCGCGCCTTGCCGTCGTCCAAGCGGCCCTCCGGGCGAGCTCGGCTCCGGCCGGGGACCTGCTCGTCCTCGCCGCCTCGAGAAACGACGCCGTCACCCTGGCAGCTCGCCTCGAGCGCTCAGGCCATTGCGTGGCGCTCCAGCCCGAGGCGTGGGCGGAGGCGGCCTCGGGCGGGCGCGTCGTCGTCGGCACGCGCTCGGCGGTGCTGGCACCGCTTGGGGCGCTACGCGCCATCATCGTCCTCGACGCCCATGCGGACTCGTACCAGGAAGAGCGCGTCCCCACCTGGGAGGCCCCGGTGCTGGCGGACGAGCGTGCCCGGCGGGCCGGCGTCGCCTGCCTCTTGGTGAGCGCCTGCCCGACCCTCGACATGCTCGCCGGCCGGCCCCTTGTCACCTTGTCCCGGGAGGCGGAGCGGGCCGGGTGGGCACCGATCGAGGTGCTCGACGCCCGCGACGAGGACCCGCGTGCGGGCGGGTACCCCACGAGGCTGGCGTCGCTCGTCAGAGCCGCCGTCGCCGCCGAACCGGGCCGGCGCGTCGTGGCCGTGCTCAACCGGCGGGGGCGGGCGCGCCTGCTCGCCTGCGGGCGCTGCCGGAGCCTGCTGCGCTGCGAAGTCTGTGGGGCCGCCCTCGTCCAGCTCGCACGGGCCCTGCCGGGCGAGCCGGCCGTGCTTCACTGCCCGAGGTGCTCCACCGACGCCCCGGCATGCTGCCCCACCTGCGGGCCGACCCGCCCGCGCATCGTCAGGCCCGGCGTCGCCCGGGCCTGCGAGGACCTCGCCGCCCTCACCGGTCTCGAGGTCGCCGAGGTCGGGCCGGCAGGCGCCGGGCCGGACGGCCTCGGCGAGGCACCCGTCCTCATCGGGACCGAGGCGGTGCTGCACCGCGTGGCCTCGGCGTCGGTGGTCGTGTTTCTCGACTTCGACCACGAGCTGCTGGCGCCTCGTTACCGGGCCGCAGAACAAGCCCTGGCCCTGCTCGCCCTCGCCTCGCGCGTCGTCGGGGGCCGTCGCCGGGGCGGGCGGGTCGTGGTGAGGACTCGCCTGCCGGACCACGAGGTCCTGACCGCAGCCCTGCACGCCGACCCGGGGCGCCTGGCGGCGGTCGAACAGCCCCGCCGGAGCCTGCTGCGGCTTCCCCCCACGACCGCCCTCGCCCTCGTGAGCGGCGGCGGGGCTGGCGAGCTCGTCTCCCGGCTGGTTCCCCGCCCGGGCTCGCTCGAGGTGGGCAGCCTGGCCCCGGGACGTTTCTTGATCCGGGCGGCGGGACCCGACGTGCTCGCCGACGCCCTCGCGTCGAGCGGACCGGCGCCTGCGGGGACCCGCATCGAGGTCGCCCCGCGCCAGGTCTGAGCGCTCTCAGCCGGCTTCGTGCGCCCTCACTGGCGGTGAGACCACCTCAGAGGCGGGACCCGAGCTTCGCGCCTGGACTGTCCGGATAGATGACCTGCTATCGTGATAACCGCCGGCCGAGGTCGGCGCGGCGTGGCGCGTACGTCATCGCCGATCCGTTATCCGTTTCCCTTCCCCGCTGGTCGGCATGGCCAGCTGGCACAGCAAGAAAGCACGCCCCTCAAGCATGCCCGACAAGATGGCCACGATCGCCGAGCACCGGCTTCACGAGTCCGACACCGGTTCGCCCGAGGTGCAGGTGGCACTGCTGACCGGACGCATCAACCATCTCACCGACCACCTCAAGGTGCACAAGGGAGATCACCACACCCGGCGAGGGCTGATGAAGCTCATCGGTCGCCGGCGCCGCCTGCTCGACTACGTGAGGGACAACGACGTCGAGCGGTACCGGACGCTCATCTCCCGGCTCGGGATCCGGCGCTAGGGCGCGAACCCCGGGCGCTCGCCCTCCCGGGGACATAGGGCGCCAGCCGGGGCCGTCTTCACCGGTGCCGGCCGCCCGCACAATGACAAGCGGCGTCGCACGGCGCCAGCTGCCAGTCGCCGAATACCGGGACCGACGCCAAAGGACGGCTCCGGTGCACGCCGACTGGGAACTGGCAAGCGCGACGCCCCGATCACATAGGAGTGT
Organism: Acidimicrobiales bacterium; assembly: GCA_052146595.1. GTDB lineage: Bacteria > Actinomycetota > Acidimicrobiia > Acidimicrobiales > Bog-793 > Fen-455. The sequence goes on along the minus strand of JBKQMT010000048.1, from coordinate 13,140 downwards.
CATGGCTGATGCCATCACCGTGTCGGGCCCCATCAGCGGGACCGACCGGGCCCTGTCATTCTCGACAGGCAAGCTTGCCGGTCAGGCCGACGGCGCCGTCGTCGCCCGCATAGGCGACACGATCGTGCTCGCGACGGCGACGGCGGCGCGAAAGGTCCGTGAGGGCACGGACTTCTTCCCTCTCACCGTCGACATCGAAGAGCGCATGTACGCCGCCGGCAAGATCCCCGGGTCGTTCTTCCGCCGGGAGGGGAGGGCGACCGACCAGGCGATCCTCACCGCCCGCCTCATCGACCGGCCCCTGCGGCCGTCGTTCCCGGAAGGGTTCCGCAACGAGGTCCACATCGTCGGCACGATCCTCGGCGCCGACCAGCAGAACCCGCACGACGTGCTCTCCATCAACGCCGCCTCGGCGGCTCTCATGATCTCGGGCATTCCCTTCGACGGGCCTATCGGTGCGGTCCGCATCGCCTACTCGGCAGAGGGGACCTGGCTCCCGCACGCCACCTACCAGGAGGGCGACGCCTCCACCTTCGAGCTCGTCGTCGCCGGGCGGGCGCTCGGCGACGAGCCGGGAGCCGACGTGGCCATCGTCATGGTGGAGGCCGGCGGGACCGAGAAGGCCTTCGAGTACTTCGGGCAGGGTGCGCCCCTGGTCACCGAGGAGGTGATCGCGAACGGCCTCGAGGTCGCGAAGACCTGGATCCGTGAGTCGATCGAGCTGCAGCGTGAGCTCGTCCGCGCCGCCGGCTCGAAGGACACCATCGACTTCGTCCTGTTCGTCGACTACGGCGAGGACGTCTACGAGCACGTCGTCGCCGTCGGGGCCGAGCGCCTGGAGGCGGCGAACGCGATCACGGCCAAGACCGAGCGCAACGCGGCGCTGGAAGAGGTGACCGACGTTCTCGTCGGCGAGCTCTCCGGTCAGTTCCCTGAGCGTGAGCGCGAGATCCGCTCGGCGGCGCGTGCCTACACGAAGAAGATCGTCCGCAAGCGCATCGTCGAGGAGGGCGTCCGCATCGACGGGCGGGGCCCGACCGACATCCGCCCCCTCTCGGCCGAGGTCGGCCTGCTCCCGACCGCGCACGGCTCGGCGCTGTTCGAGCGTGGCGACACCCAGGTCCTCAACGTGTGCACGCTCGGCATGCCCCGGATGAACCAGCTGCTCGACACGATCGGCATCGACGAGACCAAGCGGTACATGCACCACTACAACTTCCCGCCCTTTTCGACCGGAGAGACCGGGTTCATGCGCGGGCCCAAGCGCCGCGAGATCGGCCACGGCCTGCTCGCCGAGCGGGCGCTGTTGCCCGTCATCCCGCCCGAGAGCGAGTTCCCCTACGTGCTCCGCCTCGTCTCCGACGTGCTCTCGTCGAACGGGTCGACCTCGATGGCTTCGGTCTGCGGCTCCACGCTGTCGCTCATGGACGCCGGGGTGCCGATCAAGGCGCCCGTCGCCGGCATAGCCATGGGCCTCGTTTTCGCCGAGGGCCGCTACACGACCCTGACCGACATCCTCGGTGCCGAGGACGCCTTCGGGGACATGGACTTCAAGGTTGCCGGCACCGCCGAGGTGGTGACGGCCCTGCAGCTCGACACGAAGATCTCCGGCCTTCCGGCCGACGTGCTGGCGCAGGCCCTGAGCCAGGCGCGCCAGGCCAGGCTCAGGGTGCTGGAGGTCATGCTGGCGGCCATCTCGGAGCCTCGGGCAGAGGTGGGGGAGAACGCGCCGAAGATCGTCAGCTTCGAGATCCCCGTCGACAAGATCGGCGAGGTCATCGGCCCGAAGGGCAAGGTGATCAACGCCATCCAGCAGGAGACCGGCGCCGATGTGAACGTCGACGACGACGGCACGGTGGGCGTGGTCACCATCGGCGCCAAGCAGCGCTCGGTGGTCGACGAGGCCCGCCGGCGGATCGAGCTGATCCTGGACCCGCCGACTCCTGAGGTGGGCGCCGTCTACACCGGCAGGGTGGTCAACATCACCAAGTTCGGGGCCTTCGTCAACATCCTTCCCGGACGCGACGGCCTGATCCACATCTCGCGGCTCGGCCAGGGCCGCAGGGTCGAACGCGTCGAGGACGTCGTCACCCTCGGCCAGGAGGTCGAGGTCCGCGTCGACGAGATCGACCCGCAAGGCAAGGTCTCGCTGTCGCTCGCGAGCGAGCCCCCTCCGGAGGAGTTCTCGGGCAACGGCGGCGGCGAGGCCTCCTCCGATGCCGACACCGGCGCCAGGCGTTCGAGAAGGGCGAGCGGTGGAGCCGGGCACGTCGGCCGGCAAGCCGAGGAGACCGGGGTGGCGCGCCGGCGCGCCTCGTTCGAGGACGCCTTCGAGACTGAGCTCGAGTCGACCTTCGGCAACCTCGGGCCCGCCGACCTTGCCGGCGGCGCACCGGGCGGTGGCGCCCGGCGCAGCTCCGAAGGCGCAAGCGGAGGCCGGCGCGGTCCCGGGAGCGGCTCAGCCCGGCGCCGGCCCAGGAGCGGGGGGCGTTGAGCTGAGGCTCGTGGGCGCCACGGTGCGGGGAGCCGTCTCCCGTTGATCACGACCACCGACTTGCCCAGCGGCATCAGGCTCGTGAGCGAGTCGATGCCCGAGGTGGCCTCGCTGTGCGTGGGCGTCTGGGTCGGGACCGGCTCTCGCGACGAGACACCCGAGCAGTCGGGCATCTCGCATTTTCTCGAGCACCTGCTCTTCAAGGGCACGCCGGAACGGACCGCCCGCGAGATCGCGGAAGAGGTCGACGCCGTCGGGGGCGACATGAACGCCTACACGACCAAGGAGTACACGACCTTTTACGTGCGGGCACTGGCTGAGGATGTCGAGCTCGGCCTGGACATCCTCTGCGACATCCTCTGCCGGCCGGCGCTGCGGTCCGAGGAGGTGGACGCCGAGCGCCAGGTGATCTTAGAAGAGGTCCTCATGCACCGCGACGAGCCGGCCGACGTCGTCCAAGAGCTTTTCGCCGCCGCCATGTTCCCGGGCCACCCGCTCAGGCGCGAGGTCCTGGGCGAGCCCGAAGTCATCGGCAAGGTGACCGTGCCGGCGATCAGGTCCTTCTTCGACACCCACTACCTGCCGGGCAACATGGTGATCGCCGCCGCCGGCGATCTCGACCACGAGCGCCTCGGGGCCGGGATCGAGGCCCGCTTTGCCGACCGTGCCGGCGGCGTCCCCCCCGTTCGCCGGGCACCTTCGCAGCTCTGCGTCCCGCTCGTGGTCGAGTCGCGCGACACCGAACAGGCACAGCTCGTGCTCGGCGTGCGAGCGCCCGACCGGCATTCGCCGGCGCGTTTCGCCCTGGCCGTGCTCAACCACATCCTCGGCGGGGGACTGTCCAGCAGGCTGTTCCAGGAGATCCGGGAGGCACGGGGCCTCGCCTACTCGATCGGGTCCGACCGCAGCTCTTATGACGACGCCGGGACGCTCGCCGTCTCGGTCGGCACCTCGCCCGAGCACGCCCACGAGGTGCTCGACCTGCTCCACTCGGAGCTCGACCGGCTCGCCGCCAAAGGGATAACCGCCCGCGAGCTCGAGGTCGCAAAGGGCCACCTCCGTGCCGACATGCTCCTGTCGCTCGAGGACTCCGGTTCGCGCATGTCCCGGATCGGCTCGGCGCTGCTCCTGTTCGACTCGGTGCTCACCGCCGAAGAGCTGCTCGGGCGCATCGCCGCCGTCACGGTCGACGAGGTTCGGGCCCTCGCCGAGGAAGTGCTCACGGGTCCGAGAACCCTCGCCGTCGTCGGGCCCTTCTCCGAGTCGGACTTCGCATGACACGGGTGGGGGTGTTCGGAGCCGCCGGGCGCATGGGCGCTGCAGTCTGCGCCGCCGTCCTCGGGGCGAGCGATCTCGAGCTCGTGGCGGCCGTTGATCCTGCGGCCGCCGGCCGCAGCCTCGAGGAGGTGGCCGCCGTGGGCGGCACCCGGCTCCAGGTCGCCGGATCCCCAGAGGCGATGGCCGAGGCGGCGGTGGAGGTAGGCGTCGACTTCACGGTCGCCGAGGCTGCGCGCGCCAACCTGCGCTGGTGCGCCGCACACGGCGTCCACGCCGTGTGCGGCACGACGGGCTTCGACGAGAGCGATCTCGAGGCGATGCGGGAGTGGTTCTCCGGGAGGGCACACGCCGTCGTGGCCGCGAACTTCTCGATCGGCGCCGCCCTAATGATGCGATGCGCCGAGCTGTGCGCCCCCTTCACGGCGGGCGCAGAGGTCGTCGAGCTCCACCACGAGCGCAAGCGGGACGCGCCCTCGGGTACCTCGCTCGAGACCGCCCGCCGCATGCAGGCCTCGCGCGACGCCGCCGGCGCGGGGGACTGGTCGGCCGACCCGACCGAGAAGGAGCTCGTCGCCGGGGCACGAGGGGGCCGGACCGAGGGCGGCGTCCACGTGCACTCGGTGCGCCTCCCCGGGCTCGTCGCCCACCAAGAGGTGATCTTCGGCCTCAAGGGCGAGACGCTGTCGATCAGGCACGACTCCTTGGACCGGGTGAGCTTCATGCCCGGCGTGCTCCTGGCCGTGCGCCGCGTCGCCGGGCTGGAAGGGCTGACCGTCGGGCTGGGAGAGCTGCTCGGGCTTTGAGGACGCCCGGGCCGGCACGGACGAGACCGCGTCTCGTCGCTCGCCTCCGGGCCAGGTTGGGAATTTCAAGTCCCGTTCCGGCGGTGTGCTGCTAACTTTCGATCCGTGACAAGGCCGCGACCATGATGAGGCCGGCACGGCGCCCCGGGCGCTTCGGCGCAGTGGTGACCGCGATGGCGACTCCTTTCGATGCCGAGGGGCGAGTCGACATCGACGGTGCCGTGACACTGGCCCGCCACCTCGTGCAGCACGGGAGCGACGCTCTGGTTGTGACCGGGACCACCGGCGAGGGCCCGACCCTCAGCGACTCCGAGCGCGAGGAGCTCTGGGCGACGGTGGCAGGCGCCGTCACGGTGCCGGTGATCGCCGGCTCGGGGACCAACGACACGGCCCATTCCGTAGAGCTCACGCGGGCGGCGACCGCAACCGGCGCGGCCGGGATCCTGGCGGTGACCCCGTACTACAACCGCCCGTCGCAGTCCGGCATCGCGGCGCACTTCGCCTCGATCGCCGCCGCCACGAGCCTCCCGGTGCTCGTCTATGACATCCCGGTGCGCACGGGACGCAAGGTCGCCGTGGAGACGATGCTGCAGCTCGTGCGCGACTGCCCCAACATCGTCGGCGTGAAGGACGCCTCCGCTGATCCGGCCGGGGCGGCGCGGCTCGTGGCGAGGGCAGGGGAGGGTTTCGACTGCTACAGCGGCGACGACTCGCTGACCCTTGCCCTGCTCGCGGTGGGCGCAGTCGGCGTCGTGAGCGTGGCCTCGCACTGGGTCGGTCCCGAACTGGGCGAGATGATCAGGCGCTATCTCGAGGGCGACGTCGAAGGCGCCCGCGAGCTGAACGCCGCCCTCATCGAGGCCGTCTCGTTCCAGTCGAGCGACGAGGCGCCGAACCCGCTGCCGACCAAGGCCGTGCTCCGGGCGCAGGGTCTGCCTGCGGGCGAGTGCCGCCTGCCGATGGGACCTGCCCCGGACTGGCTCGAGCCGAAGGCGCGCGCCATGCTCGCCGCCTTGGACTCCTGGCGCGCGAGCCGTCCGGTCCGAAACGCAGCGGCGAGCCCGCATGCCTGAAGCGGTCCGGATCTCCTTCCTCGGTGGCCTCGGGGAGATCGGCCGCAACTGCGCGGTCGTCGAGCAGGAGGGCCGCCTCGTCGTGCTCGACTGCGGGGTGATGTTCCCGAACCCCGAGATGCCCGGGGTCGACCTCGTGCTTCCTGACTTCAGCTTTCTCCGCGAGCGCGCCGGCGACGTCGACGGGATCGTGCTCACCCACGGGCACGAGGACCACGTCGGGGCGCTCGCCTACCTCCTGCGAGACGTCGAAGCCCCCATCTACGGCTCGAGCCTGACGCTCGGGTTCGCCCGCAACCGCCTCGACGAGGCCGGCCTTGGTCAAAAGGCGCCGCTGGTGCCCGTGCGCGACGGCGAGAGCCGCAGCATCGGCCCGTTCGTGGTGGAGTTCATCCCCGTCACCCACTCGGTGCCGAGTGGCTTCGCCCTCGCCTTCCACACCGCCCAGGGCGTCGTGCTCCACAGCGGCGACTTCAAGCTCGACCTGACGCCGGTCGACGGGCGGCGGACGGACCTCGCCCGCATCGGCCAGATCGCCGCCACCGAGGGCATCCGCCTGCTCCTCTCCGACTCGACCAATGCCGAGCTGCCCGGCTACACCGGCAGCGAGAGCTCGGTCGGCGAGTCGCTGCGCAGGATCTTCATCGCCCAACGGGGCCGTCGCATCGTCGTGGCCTGTTTCGCGAGCCACGTGCACCGCATCCAGCAGCTCGCCGACGCCGCCATCGCCAGCGGCCGCAAGGTGGCCCTGCTCGGACGTTCCATGGTGAAGAACGTCGGCATCGCCCTCGACCTCGGCATGCTGACGATCCCTGACCGCTACTTCGCCGACATCGAGACCATCGCCGACCACAATCCCGGCGAGATCTGCGTCATCTCGACCGGCTCGCAGGGCGAGCCCATGTCGGCGCTGGCGCAGATGGCCGCTGGTGAGAGCAGGTGGCTGCACATCGAGGAGGGCGACGTCGTCGTGCTCAGCTCGCACGCCATCCCCGGCAACGAGTGGGCGGTGGCCAAGGTGATGGACGGCCTGGCCCGCCGGGGCGCCGAGGTCATCCACGCCGGCGTCGCTCACGTGCACGAGAGCGGTCACGGCCACCAGGGCGAGCTGGCCACCCTCCTCTCCATCGCCCGGCCGCGCAGCTTCGTGCCCGTGCACGGCGAGTACCGCATGCTCGTGCGCCATTCCCGCCTCGCCATCGAGATGGGCGTCGCGCCGGAGGAGGTCCTCATCTGCGAGGACGGCGACGTCCTGCAGCTCGGCGACGAGGGGATCGACTTCGCCGGTGAGGTGTCCGCCGCCCACGTCTTCGTCGACGGCATCGTCGGCGACGTCGGCCTCGGGGTGCTGCGCGACCGGCGCGTGCTCGCCGAGGAAGGCGTCGTCGTCGCCGTCGTCACCATCGACGGCCGTTCCGGGGAGATCGTCGGCGCGCCCGAGATCGTGAGCCGCGGCTTTCTCGACGAGCCCGGAGCCGAGGCGGTGGTCGAGGAGCTGCGCTCGGCCCTCGTGAAAGCGATCGAGGTCGCCGTGGGCGAGGGCGGCCCGGACGTAGACGCCCTGCGCCGGGTCATGCGCCGCGCGGTCGGGCGCATCGTGAACGACCGTACCCGGCGCAGGCCCATGATCGTGCCTGTCGTGCTCGAGGCCTGAGCCGGACTGCCCGAGTCTGGGTCCCTGAGGTCCCAGTCACCGGAAGTGGCTGGTGTTAGCGTTGTGTCTATCGTGGCAGTGCCTAGACGTGTCCTCTCCAGTCGATCCGGGCCTTCCCGTGACGCCCCGACGAGGGGTAGGCCCAACCGGCCGACGCGGGCAGCGGCGGCTCCGAAGGCGGTAGTGAGAGCGCCGCGAGCCGCCGTTCCAGCCCCCCCCAAGAAAAAGGGCCCCTCCCGGTCGACAGCGAAGACGCCTGCTCTCCGGCACGGCGCCGGACGCCTCTTCGAGCTCCTCGGGGCGCCCTCGGAGGACGCCTGGGGCTGGGCTCTCCTGCTGGTCGGGGTCCTCGCCGGGCTCGGGATCCATCTCAATTTGCTCGGCCCCGCCGGTCACCTGCTCCGCACCGAGAGCGGGCGGGCCTTCGGCTGGGGGGCGGACGTGGCGCCGGCGTCGCTGGTCGTCGGTGGGGTCGTCCTCCTGGCAGGGCGCGCCCGGCGTGGCCTCAAGGGCGTGCTCGCGGCCTTGTTGCTCCTGCTCGTCGTCTCGAGCGGCCTCGCCGACCTCGTGGCGGGATCGCCCCCGGTCTCGGCGAGCTGGCTCCGCCTCGCCGGCGCCGGCGGCATCGCCGGTGCCGGAGTCGGCGACGGGCTCTCGAGGCTCATCGGCGTCGCCGGGGCGTCGGTGGTGCTGGGCGCGGTCGGTCTCGCGGCCGCCTGCGGACTGCTCGGCATGCCGCTGCTCGCCGTCATCCGCCTGGCCGGCCGCGGTCTTCGCGCCACCGGGCACTGGACGGCCGGCCTGTTGGGCGCCTGGGTCGCGGCGATGCGGGTGCAACCAGTCGAGAGCCGCTCTCGGGCGAGGGCGACCGGCGACGCCGACACCGGCGCTGACGGCTTCGGCGTCTGGCCGGCCAGTGCCGGCGGAGTCGCTCCCGGCAACGGTCACGTGTCCGTCCTCCCCGCAACCTCGGACGGGGATCGGCCCGAGGGGGCCGGAGAGGCTCCGGAGATGGCTGTCAGCCAAGATCGCGCGGGACCGGCAGAGGCGGCAGTCGCCGGCGCGGAGTCGTCCGAGGGGGACGGGCTTCGCGTCGCGGCCGTCGCAGGCAAGCCGGAGCAGCTCAGTCTGCCGGTCGCGCCCGCGTTCGGCTCGTGGAAGCTCCCGCCGCTCAAGCTCTTGAAGCGGAGCAAGGAGCAGGACCTGGACCGTAAGGTGATAGAGGAGCGAGGCCGTGTCCTCGAGCGGGCCCTCGGTGCGCACGGGGTCGAGACGCATCTCGTCGGCTACACGGTGGGACCGACCGTGACCCGTTTCGAGCTCGAGCTCGGCGCAGGGGTGAAAGTCGCCCGGGTGACCGCGCTCGCGAAGGACATCGCCTACGCCATGGCCTCGCCGGACGTGCGCATCCTCGCCCCGATCCCCGGGCGCTCCGCGATCGGCGTCGAGGTGCCCAACCGCGACCGGCAGCTCGTCACCCTCGGCAGCGTCCTGCAGTCGATCGAGGCGCAGAGATCGACCCATCCCCTTGAGGTCGCCTTCGGAAGGGACATCGCAGGGCGCCCCGTCATGGTCAACCTCGCCGAGATGCCGCACCTTCTGATCGCCGGAGCCACCGGGGCCGGCAAGTCCTCGTGCATCAACTCGGTGATCACCTCCATCCTCATGAAGGCCACGCCCGACCAGGTTCGCCTCATCCTGGTGGACCCGAAGCGGGTCGAGCTCGGCCACTACAACGGGCTTCCCCACCTGCTCACCCAGGTCGTGGTCAACCCGAAGCGGGCTGCCAACGCCCTCTCCTGGGCCGTCACCGAGATGGAGCGCCGCTACGACCTGCTCGCCGAGTGCGGCATGCGTGACATCACCGGCTACAACGCCGCCGTCGAGCGCGGAGAGCTCGACGCGGGGCCGGTTCTCGACATCGGGGTGCCGACGGCCGCCTACGTCCCATACCCCGCCGCCAGGCACGAGGCGGCCGTCGCGGGCGCCGACCTCGAAGACGCCGAACCGGGCGGGGAACCGGCCGGGGCCGGGGCCGAAGCGGACCACGCCGAAGCGGACGGGGACGGGGCCACCGGGGCCGAGCCGGCCGGGTCCACCCTGACGGGCGCCGGTGCCGGCGAGGAGGCGGCGCCTGGCGACGAGGAAGAAGCCGACGGCGACCCATGGCCGGCCGGCTTCGACTCCTCGACGCCCGTGGTAGCCGAGGCCGGCCCCGGCCTCGCTCGCACAGGTCCAGGGGGGCGCCATGTCCGCCTGCCCTACATCCTCATCGTCGTCGACGAGCTGAACGATCTGATGATGATCGCCGCCCGCGACGTCGAGGAGTCGATCTGCCGGATCGCCCAGATGGCGCGTGCGGTCGGCATCCACCTCGTCATCGCCACGCAGCGACCGTCGGTCGATGTGATCACGGGGGTCATCAAGGCGAACATCCCCTCGCGGCTCGCCTTCTCGGTCTCCTCCCTCGCCGACAGCCGTGTGATCCTCGACCAGCCAGGCGCGGAACGCCTCGTCGGCAGGGGAGACCTGCTCCTGCTCACGGCCTCCTCCAGCGTGCCCCGGCGGATCCAGGGCCCATGGGTCGGCGAGGACGAGGTCCGGGCCGTCGTCGCGCACTGGCGCCGCCAGAGCGGCCCCCGCTATGTCGAGGGCGTGGAGGGCGAGGACGCATCCTCGAGCCGGGGCCGGGGCGTCGAGGACGACGATGACGAGTACCTTCCCCTCGCAATGGAGTTGGTGGTCCGCTCGCAGCTAGGCTCGACCTCCATGCTCCAGCGCAAGCTCAGGGTCGGCTTCGCTCGGGCCGGCAGGCTCATGGACCTTCTCGAGAGGCGGGGCGTGGTCGGCCCGTCCGAAGGCTCCAAGCCCCGCGCCGTCCTGATGACAGCCGAGGAGCTGGACGAGCTGTAGTACCGACGACCGGACCGCCTGCGGGGTCAACGCCATGCAAAGCAAGGGGATCGGTTCTGCGTCCATGACTTCTTCCATCGCGGCCCCACTCGGGGCCGGGGTCGCGACCTGGCCGGACGCCAAGCGCAGGCATTCGGCCGGCAAGCTTCGCCAGCGCCACGTCTATTGGCGCCGGCGCCTGACCGTGCTCCTCGGACTCGCCGTGGTCGTCTCCGGGCCGGCCTGGCTCATCTCAGGGTCCGGGCCTCGCGCCCTCGCCACCATAGACGGCAAGGGATCGCTGCGACCGGTCCACGTCCAGGTGCCTTCGCTCCTCCCGCTCGTGCCGGAGCTGACGCGGATCCCCGGGACCCTGGCACCGCTGCCGTTCCCCCCCACGGGCCAGTCGGCAGTGCTCGTTCGCGGAGTCGGGCTCTTGAGCGCCACCCCGGGTGAGACCTCGGTGCCGATCGCCAGCGTCACCAAGGTCATGACAGCGATCATCGTGCTGCGCGACCATCCCCTCGGCCACGGGTCGGGGCCGACCTTCACGATGACCGCGGCCGATCACGAGGCCTGGATCCGAGCCGTGGAGAACGGCGACTCCAGCCTCGAAGTCGTCGCCGGTGAGCGTCTCACCGAGCGCCAGCTGCTCGAGGCGCTGATGATCCCTTCGGCCTGCAACATCGCCGACTACCTCGCCCGCTGGGACGCCGGGAGCGTCCCCGCCTTCGTGGCGAAGATGAACGCCATGGCGGCCGCGCTCGGCCTTCGGCAGACGCACTACGCCGACGCCAGCGGTGTGAACCCCGGGTCCAGGAGCACGGCCGTCGACCAGGCGATCCTCGGCGCCTACGCCATGAGCGTGCCGGGCATGATCTCCATCGAGGATCACCCGACGATCAACTTTCCCGTCGGAGGGACGGCCCCCAACTACAACCCGGTGGTCGGTCAGGACGGCGTGATCGGCCTCAAGTCCGGCTTCACCGACGCGGCGCAGATCTGTCTCGTGATAGCGGCAAGGCGCCAGGTCGGCAACCGCATCGTCCTCGTCGTCGCCTCCACCCTGGGCCAGCCCACGAGCCTGGATGGGGCGGGGGAGATCGACCTGCAGCTTCTCGACGCCGCCACTTCCGACCTCGAGACGCGGCCGGTTCTCCATGCGGGCCAAGCTGTCGCAACCGTCGTCGCCGGCTGGAGCCACGCCCGTCTGAACGCCCTTGTCGCGGCCCCCGTGACGGTCGCCGGGTGGCCGGGACTGTCCGTGAAGACTCTGGTGAAGGCCGCCGTCCCCCTCGCGCCCGGTAGCGGACGCGGTTGGAACCCGGGGGCGACGATCGCCTCCGTCGAGGTGTCGACACCAGCAGGCATCCAGGAGGTGGCCCCCGCAAAGCTGAACGGCTTCCTGCCGTCGGCCCCTCCCGGGTGGTCGCCCGTCTCCACGACCAGCTCCACCACGCTCGCGAGCCAGAGCTGAACGATCGCCGTGCGCGCCCGAGCCCCGGCCTCTTCGGCCAATCTCGGTCCCGGCTTTGACGTCCTGGCTCTGGCCTTGGCCCTCTACGTGGAAGTCGAGATCGTCCCCGCCGAGCGGTTCTCGTTGTCCAGCGAGGGTGAGGGGTCGGCCATTGCCTGCGACGGGCAGCATCTCGCGGCACAGGTCGCCTCGGCAGTCTGCGGTCACGACCGCCTCGCCATCACGATCCGCTCCGAGATCCCGATGCGGCGCGGGCTCGGATCGTCCGCGGCCCTGGCGGTGGCGGTTGCGGCCGCCGCCGGAGCGCCAGACCCGGTCAAGGTGGCCGGCGCCTTCGAGGGCCATCTCGAGAACGCGGCGGCGTCTGTCCGGGGCGGTCTCGTCTCTGCGGCCCTTCTCGACACGGGCCCGGTCGTGCGACGCTTCCCGCTCGACCCGGGGCTCGCCTTCGTCGTGCTCATCCCCGAGCGGGAGCTGGCCACGAGCGAGGCCAGGAGGGCGCTGAAGCCCGACGTGACCCGGGCCGACGCCGTCTTCAACCTCTCGCGGATGGCCCTGCTCCTTGCCGGTCTCGCCGATCGCGCCGTGCTGATCGGCGACGCCGGCGCCGACCGCCTCCATCAGTCCGAGCGGTCGCGCCTGTTCCCCGAGGCGCCGGAGCTGCTGGCCCGGCTGACCAAGGCCGGGGCACTGGTGTCGTGCTGGTCCGGTGCCGGCCCGAGCCTGCTCGCCATCTGCGACGGGCCGTCGGCAGCGGGACGCGTCCGCGATGCGGGCGAGGCGGCGCTCGCCGCCGTGGCCGTCCCCGGGCGGGCGGTGGTGCTCTCACCTGACCTCGAGGGGCTCGTCGTAGAGGGTTGATCCTGCGCCCGCGGCCGTCACCCGAGCGGGCCGGGCTTGTTGCGAATACGATCGGCGCTCCACAAAAGAAAAGGGGGGAACCATGCCGAAGTACCTGCTCGAAGTGAGCTACACCCTCGAAGGCCTCAAGGGCCTCAGGGCGGAGGGTGGCTCGGCCCGCGTCGCCGCCGTCAAGGCGGCGACCGAGGCAGTCGGCGGGAAGATCGAGTCGTTCTACTTCGCCTTCGGCGAGAACGACGCTTACCTCATCGTCGATTACCCCGACGCCGTCACCGCCGCGGGTGCCATGCTCGCCGTGAGCGCGGCCGGTGGGGCAAGGGTTCGGACCGTGTCCCTCATCACGCCGGCCGAGGTTGATGCCGGTGTCAAGATGGAATCGATCTACCGGCCGCCAGGGGCCTGAGCTCCGGGACTTGCCTGCGTCCCGGGAGGGTCGTGCGGCTACGCTCTGGCCGTGGACCCTTGGCCCATGGTCGGGCGCGGCAAGGAGCTCTCCCAGCTGACCGCCGCCGTCTTGGACAAGCGGGGGGCGGTGATCACCGGCACCGCCGGGGTCGGCAAGACGACCCTCGCCGTGGCGTGCCTGAAGGTGGCCGAGTCCCGCGGGA
>JBKQMT010000047.1:0-4244 GCA_052146595.1 Acidimicrobiales bacterium | reverse complement strand
CGGCGCACGCCGCTTAGGCCTCGACTGCCAGTCATTGGTCTCTTAACCGCTGTTGGCACCAGCGCCCGCTGAGCTCTCACGCCAGGACGTCTCCTCCGCCACTCCGATCCGCCATACCTACTCGAGGTAGAGACATCAGGCATCCAACGTGGGCCAAAGGTCCCTATCGCGAGCGATCGGCATCAGCGACCATGGTCGGTGCAAGAGATCACCGGGCGGGAGGTGCGACATGCACGACCCACCGCAGAATCGGACCGGTCGACGCTGCCCTTGCGCCGCTGCCCGACAAATGCTACTGGCTCGGTTGCCGGCGGAGCAGCTGATCGCCGCCCCGGCCGCCATCGGCCGGCTGGTCGACATCAGGAAAAGAACCTGACGGATGACCGGGATGGACAGCATGGGTGCAGACACGTCAGCGGACTGCACAAATGGTGGCGGTCGCGGCGAGACGCTCGCACCCGAGCCCTATGTTGTCAGCGACGTACCAGGCCCATTGACCCGCCATGAGCTGGTCGCCATCGACGCGTGGTGGCGCGCCGCGAATTACCTCGCGGTGGGCCAGATCTACCTGTTGGATAACCCGTTACTGCGCGAGCCGCTGCAACCGCAGCATATTAAGCCTCGGTTGCTGGGGCATTTCGGCACAGTCCCGGGGCTGAATCTGGTGTGGGTGCATGCGAACCACCAGATCATAAAACGAAACCTCAACGCGGTGTTCGTGGCTGGCCCCGGTCACGGTGGGCCGGGGCCGAACGCGTGCGGCTGGTTAGAAGGCACCTACTCGGAGCTGTACAGCCACATCAAGCAGGACGAGGCCGGCATGGCGGCCTTTTTCCACCAATTCTCCTTCCCCGGTGGGGTGCCCAGCCACTGCGCCCCGGAGACACCGGGATCCTTTCATGAAGGAGGCGAGCTGGGGTATTCCCTGCTGCATGCCTATGGGGCGGCGTTGGATAATCCGCACCTGACGGTGTTTTGCGTCGTCGGTGACGGTGAGGCCGAAACGGGGCCGTTGGCCACCAGCTGGCATGCGCACACGTTTATCAACCCGGCCCGCGACGGTGCTGTCCTGCCGATTCTCGCGCTCAACCAATACAAGATCGCCAACCCCACCATCCTCGCGCGCATCCCCGAATCCCGACTACTGGAGCTGATTCGCGGCTGGGGCTACCACCCGCACGTGGTCGCTGGCGATGACCCCGCCGCGGTGCACCAAGCGATGGCCGCCACGCTGGACGCCTGCCTGGACCGCATCGCCGAGATCCAGCAGGCCGCGCGTCGCGACGGTGCCAGCGGCGGGCAGTTGTGGCCAATGATCGTCCTGCGCACCCCGAAGGGCTGGACATGCCCCCCGGTGGTGGACGGTCAGCAGGTGGAAGGCACGTTCCGCGCGCATCAGGTACCGCTGCCGGAGGCGCGGACCGACGAGTCGCACCGTCGCGTGCTAGAGCAGTGGATGCGCTCCTACCGGCCGGGCGAGCTGTTCGACGACAGCGGGCGGCCCGCCGGTGAGCTGCTGGTGATGGCCCCGGCCGGTGCGCGACGGATGAGCGCCAACCCCGTTGCCAACGGTGGCGGGCTGCGCGACTTGCAGCTACCCGATTGGCGTACATACGGTGTCGACGTGACGGTGCGGGGAGCCGCCGCACATGAGGCCACTCGAGTGCTCGGCGGATTCCTGCGCGATGTCACCACCGCCAACCCCACCAACTTCTTGACGTTCGCTCCAGACGAGTTGGCCAGCAACCGATTACAGGACATCCTGGAGGTGACCGGGCGTGACTGGCAAGCTGAAATCGGGCAATTCGATGAGAAGCTCGACCGCAACGGGCGTGTCATCGAGGTGCTCAGTGAGCACATGTGCCAGGGGCTGCTGGAGGGCTATCTGCTCACCGGGCGCCACGGTGTGTTCACCTGCTATGAGGCGTTCATCCACATCGTCGATGCGATGTTCAATCAGCACGCGAAGTGGCTCGAGGCCAGCGCCCAGGTACCGTGGCGGCGCCCGATCGCCAGCCTGAACTATCTGTTGTCCTCGCACGTATGGCGCCAGGACCACAATGGGTTCACCCATCAGGACCCGGGTTTTCTTGACGTCGTGGTGAACAAGCGCGCCGAGGTGGTGCGGGTGTATCTCCCGCCGGACGCGAACACGCTGCTGTGTACCTACGATCACTGCCTGCGCTCCAAGCACTATGTGAACGTCGTCGTTGCGGGCAAACAACCCCAGCTCGACTGGCTGACCGTGGACGAGGCGGCGCTGCATTGCGCCCGTGGCGCTGGCATTTGGGAGTGGGCCGGAAATAACGACGACCAGGGGACGGTGCCCGATGTGGTGTTGGCCTGCGCGGGTGACATTCCGACGCTGGAAACTCTTGCTGCGGCGGCAATCCTGCGCGAGCGGCTGCCGAAGCTGCGGGTGCGGGTGGTCAATGTGGTTGACCTGATGCGGCTGCAGCCCGAGGCCGAGCACCCCCACGGCCTGCCTGACACCGAATTCGACACCCTTTTCACGAAAAGCAGCCCCATCATTTTCGCCTTCCACGGCTACCCGTGGCTGATTCACCGGCTCGCCTACCGGCGCACCAATCATCAGAGTCTGCACGTTCGCGGCTACAAGGAACGCGGCACCACGACAACGCCGTTCGACATGGTGATGCTTAACGACTTGGACCGCTACCGCTTGGTCATCGACGTCATCGACCGGGTCCCGACCCTGTGCACCACCGCCGCCGCACTGCGCCAAGACATGGTCGATGCCCGGCTGAGGGCCAGAACCTGGACCCGCGAGCACGCCGTTGACATTCCCGACGTCGCCGACTGGACATGGCCCGGATAAACGACCAACCTTTGTCTTGCACCGTCAATCGGGGATGGTGCATAACCCGAACAACTGGATATGGTGTATTGCTCGAACAACGGGAGCGCGGACGGTGCGAAGCAATGACTGAGACAATCCTCGCCGGCGCGACAATCGAAGTCGGCCAACACAAGACTGCCGAATGGTTCGGCTTCACCGTCAATGTCGACACCGTGTTGTCGACCGTGATCGCGGCCGCGGTCGTCGTCGCGCTGGCCTTCGTCCTGCGCGCCAAGGTCACCTCCTCCGGCGTTCCCTCCGGGGTGCAGCTGTTCTGGGAAGCGATCACCATTTTCATGCGCGACCAAATCGAAACCACGATCGGGACGCGCATCGGATCATTCGTTCTGCCGTTGGCCGTGACGTTGTTCACGTTCATCCTTATCGCCAACTGGCTGTCGGTGGTGCCGCTGCAGTACCACGATTCGACGGGTGTCCACGAGTTGCTTCAGGCCCCGGCCTCCGACATCAACTTCACGCTGGCACTGGCAGTGTTCGTGTTCCTCTTCTACCACGCGGCGGGCATCTGGCGGCGCGGTTTGTTCGGGTACCTGGTGAAGCTGGTGAAGGGCCACATCGCATTGTTGGCACCGATCAACCTCATCGAGGAACTGTCCAAGCCGATCTCCTTGTCACTCCGTCTCTTCGGCAACATGTTTGCCGGCGGGATCCTGGTCGCGCTGATCGGACTGTTTCCGTGGTACGTCTTGTGGCTGCCCAACGCGATCTGGAAGAGCTTCGACCTGTTCGTCGGCGCTATCCAGGCCTTCATCTTCGCGCTTCTGACGATCTTGTATTTCAGCCAGTCGATGGAACTGGACGAGGAGAGCCACTAGTGAAGATACGAACGTGCCGCCGCGCCGTTTTTCACCATGTCGGTCGAGAGGTCGGTGACGACGATGGGTGAACACACCGTTACCCTGCTGGCGGCCGAGCAAGGCGGTAGCAATAACTTCCTGATGCCCAATGGCACTTTCTTCGTCGAGCTGTTCATCTTCTTGATCGTGCTGGGCGTGATTCGGGTATTCGTCGTACCGCCGGTGATGAAGGCGCTGCGCGACCGCGACGCCATGGGTCGCGAGACTATAGAAGACGACAAGAACTCCGCCGGCGTGTTGGCCGCCGCGCACGCCGACTACGGAGCAGCGGTGGGCAAGGCGCGCAACAGGGCTGCGGGTATCCGAGACGAGACTCGTGCTGAGGGGCGCAGAATCGTCGAGGAGATGCGCACCCGGGCGTCCGACGAGGCCACCCAGGGGCTGCAGCGGGCTTCCGAGCAACTCGAGCAGCAGGCCGACGCGACCGCTGACAATGAGCGCGCGTCGGTGGACAGGATGTCGAAGACGGTGGCTCGCCGCATCGTCGGCGGGGACCGCGCTACCTC
>JBKQMT010000046.1:0-26202 GCA_052146595.1 Acidimicrobiales bacterium | reverse complement strand
GCCGGTCGCGGCTGACCGATCGCTGGGGAGAGTTCGTGATGGATGGTCTCGGGGTGCGCTGCGTGAGCGACCGGCCCTGGGTGACGGCGGCCGAGACGGCCGAGTGCGCCATCGCCCTGGTGTCGATCGGCCGGCGCGCCGAGGCGGCGGACCTGCTCGGTTGGGCACGCCAGCACCGCCTCCCGGACGGTTCGTACATCACCGGCCTGGTCTACCCGCAAGGCTCGAGCTATCCCCCGGGGGAGCGCTCGAGCTACACGGCAGCGGCGATCGTCCTCGCCGAGGACGCCTTGTCCGGGCTGAGCCCGGCCGCTCAGCTGTTCGTCGACGGGTCGCTTCCCCGGGGTCTCGATCTCGATCCGACCGACGCCCCCGCCTCCCGCCTGAGCACTCGCAGGCTTCCTGCGCCGGCCGAGGCTTCCTCGACGAACTCGCCCCCGCTGAGCGCGCGCTGGTAGATCTCGAAGGGAGGGCGCCCGCCGTCCCTCGGGTCATGGAACACGTCGTGGATCGCAAGCCAGCCGCCCTCGGCAACGCGCGGGGCCCAGCCACGGTAGTCAGCCCAGGCGGGCACCTCGCCGTGGCCTCCGTCGATGAACACCAAGCCTGCGGTGACGTTCCAGCGGGCGGCGACGGCCGGCGAGTCACCGACGACGGCGACCGCGAGCTCCTCCGCCCCGGCGGACTCGAGCGCCCTTCTCCAAAACGGCAGCGTGTCGATTCGGCCGGTCTCGCGGTCGAGGAGCGTTGCGTCGTGATGCTCCCAGCCGGGCTGGTTCTCCTCGGAGCCGTGATGATGGTCGACGCTGAAGATCAGGGCGGGTGGCGCTCCGGCGTCCATGGCCTGGGCGGTCCCCGAGGCCAGGTACAGCGTCGACCGGCCGCAGTAGGCGCCGACCTCGACGATCGAGGAGAAACCGGCCATTACGGCGCGTCGGGCGACGGCGGCGAGGGCAAGGCCCTCCTCATCGGGCATGAAGCCCTTGGCGGCGCGTGCCGCCGCCAGCAGCCGCTGTGGTCTCGACTGAGAGCTCATCGGCGTTCCGTCCTCATCGGCTCATCGCAGGTGGCTCAGCTCGTGGCGAGCGAGACGATCGTATAGATGCCGAAGCCCAAAAGGGCCAGTCCCGACATCCGCCGCACGGCAGTGAGAGGCACCCAGCGCGTGATCGTGCGGCCGGCGAGGACCCCTCCGACGGTGATCAGCGCAAAACCAGCCGCCGCGCCCGCGAAGACTGCTGCCCTGTCCCGATAGTGGGCGGCCAGGTTGGCTATCAGCACCTGGGTGACGTCTCCGAACTCGGCGATCGCGACCACGCCGAATGTGACGGCGGCGACGCGCCAGAACCTCGAGCCACCGGCCAGCGACCGGTCCTCCCCCGAGGCCAGCAGCTCGCCGCGCTCCTGCTCGGCATGCTCGGTCGTCGCCAGCAGGTAGACGGCACCTCCCAGGAACAGCGCCGCCACGACCGACTCCACCGCCAGCTTGGGAAGCAGGGCGATCAGCCCGCCGGCGACGACAGCGATGCCGGCCTGGAGGACGAGCGCCGCCACGGCGCCGCACCAGACCGGAACCGGGCGGTGACGGGAGGAGAGGACCAGGCACGCGACGAAAGTCTTGTCAGGCAGCTCCGCCGGTATGACGAGCGCGAACGTCGTCGCCGCCACGGCGAGGTTCACTGGCGCCCTCGAAGCTCATGCCTTGGCGAGGATGGGCCGCAGGTGGGGTCGTAGCCGGAGCACGAAACCGACGTTGACCTCGAGGCGTTCGATGCTCTGGTCCACCGTCCTTTGCTGGCCGCCGAGGCGATGCGTCCCGAGGAAGGCCGTGACCTCGTGCGAGAGCCGGGGACTGCCGTCGGAGTCAAGCTGGCAAAGACGCGACACCTCGATCATCTTCGGGACTGCGTTCTCCGGGTACAGCTCCAAGAGCTTGTCCCAGTGACCGGTGACGAACTCCCAGACGTCGGGACCGACGAGCCGGTTCACGAGGAGCTTGCGCAGGAGATAGGGGGCGTCCTGGGTCCGGATCTCGCTCAGGCAGAGCTCGCAGGTCTCGGCGGCGAGCTCAGGGTCGCGCACATAGCTGAGCGAGTCGAGGTAGCGCTGTTCCTCCAGCGGGTCGGCCGGAGACCGGAAGCGGGCGAGGAGAGTCTCGTACTCGGCGCGCCCTGCCGTGGTGGCGACGACGTGCAAGACGGCCGAGGCGATGTCCGCGTCCGGCGAGACCCCCTGGCCGAGGGCGAGGAAGCGCTCGCGGCTCTCGGCCCTCACGCCGGCGTCGGCCCCGATCGTGCCCAAGGTTCCGATGAGGACTGCGCGGCGCCGAGCCGCCTCGCCGTCGTCATCTGGACGCTGGTCCCAACCGACGCGCGCGAGCTCTGGCCCGAGCAACGACTGGATGAACGATTCGAGCCCATCGCGGTCGTCCTCGGCGACCGCGAAGTCCAACAAGGCGAGCGCCCCGGCGACCATCGCCCACACGCTCGGGTCCTTCTCGCCCTCGAGACGGCGAACGACGGTGAGGAATTGCTCTAGCGGCGTCCGGTCGGCGAGCACGCAGGCCCAGGTGTCCGCCACGAGCTTGAAGCGCTCGAGCGGCGCGAGACGGTCGAAGCCGGCGAGGAGGTCACCGAGCAGCCGGTCGTCGTAGCGCAACCGGTAGACGCCACTGCCGCCGACGTTGACCACGAGCATCCCGTCGCCCGCCGGGACGCGGATGGGCTCTGCGCGGAGCAGCTCGTAATAACGGCCGGTGCCCCGGCCTTCAGCCGGCCGCCTCTCGATGGCCACCGGCACGAGCCAGCTCGAGCCGATGGCGCTCGGTTCGGAACCTGCGGGTCTGTCGTGCTCGGGCAGGTAGGAGAAGGGCTCCTGGGAGAGAAGCGCCTCGTCGTCCTCCGCCCGCGCGCTCACGAGCGGATGTCCGCCCTGGCGGATCCACGAGTCCATGAGCGCCCGGATCGGCTTGCCGTCTGCCGACTCCTCGATGGCGTCCCACAGGTCGCTCGTCTCGGTGTTGCCGTAGCGATGAGCCGCTAGGTACCGGCGGACGCCGTCTCGGAAGCGGTCCGTGCCGAGGTACTGCTCGAGCATGCGAAGCAGGCTGGCCCCCTTCTCGTAGGTGAGGGCGTCGAACATCGATTCGACCTCTTCGGGCGTGTGCACCGAGAACTCGATGGGCCGCGTCGAGTGGAGCCCGTCGAGGGAGAGCGCCATCTCGCGATCGCGGCTGAAGCTCACCCAGCACTGGTACTCGGGCTTGAAGTCGTCCAAACAGCAAAGGGACATGTAGGTCGCGAAAGACTCGTTCAACCAGACGCCGTTCCACCAGCTCATCGTCACGAGGTCACCGAACCACATGTGCGCGATCTCGTGTTCGACCGTGGTGGCGATGTTCTCGCGTTCGATGCGCGCCGAGCGGGTGGGGTCGATCAGGAGATCGACCTCACGGAAGGTGATGCAGCCGAGGTTCTCCATGGCTCCGGAGGCGAAGTCCGGGATCGCGACGAGGTCGAGCTTGTCGCCCGGGTAGGGCTGGTCGAAGTACCGGGCATAGAAGTGCAACGCGTGCTCCGCGGCCTCGATGGCCAAGCTCGTCAGCCGCTCCTTGCCGACGGTGTGGACCACCCGCAGCGCGGTGCCGTCCACGCTCCCGGCGTCGGTGATCTGGAGGGGGCCGACGACGAAGGCGACGAGATAGGTCGACATCGGGATGGTGTCGGCGAACCAGATGCGACGTTTGCCACCGGGGAGATCGGAGGAGGAGCGCTCGGCGGCGTTCGAGATAGCCAGCAGGCCGGCATCGATCTCGAGCGAGACCGAGAAGACCGCCTTGCGGTCCGGCTCGTCCCAGCACGGGAACGCCCGGCGTGCGTCGGTGGACTCGAACTGGGTCGTGGCAAGAACCTGCTCACGGCCTTGCTCGTCCCGGAACGTGCTGCGATAAAAGCCGCGGAGCTTGTCGTTGAGCACGCCCGCGAAATCGCACTCGAGGACGCAAGGCCCGGGCAGGATCTGGCGAGGGGGCGTGAAGGTGACCCGCTCCAGCTTCTCGTCGAAGGAAATGGCGAGCCCGACCGGCTGAGGCGAGCCGCCCGGCCAGCTCAGCGTGGCGTTGGAAACCTGAAGCTCAGCGGCGTTGCAGACGATCGAGCTTGTCGGCGTCGTCACCTCGAGCTCTATCCGCTCATGACCCAGGAACTTGGCGGCGTCGAGGTCGGGAGCGAGGGTGAGCTCGTAGCGAGTGGGCACGACGTCGCGGGGAAGCCTGAAGTCCGTCTCGTCTGTGTTCGAAGTCACGAGCACCGAAGACTAGTCCGCCATGGCTCTGCACCCGCTACGGTCAGGACTCGTGCCTGAGCCCGGATCGCCTCGCGTCGCCTCCAATGGTTCGGGCGCGCCGCTCGGCAGTCGGACGACCGAGGTTGTCTGCATAGGCCATGCCATCGTCGACCGGCTCGCTCACGTGGATGCAGCAACCGTTGCCGCATCGGGCGTCGAGCCGGAGTCGATGACCCTTGTCGACGGCGAGCAGATCGCGAGGATCCTCGAGCTCGTGCCTTCCTGGGTCCAAGTCGCCGGCGGATCGGCCGCCAACACTGCCGCCGGGCTCGCCTCTTTGGGAGACCATCCGACCTTTGTCGGTTCAGTGGGTGCCGATCCGCTCGGTGAGCGATATGAGCGCGACCTCTCCGCAGTGGGCGTGCGCTGCGTGCTGAGCCACAGCAGCACCGGTCTACCCACCGGCCAGTGCCTGGTGCTCGTCACCGAGGACTCGGGCCGCACGATGGCGACGAACCTTGGTGCGGGTGTCGTGATCGACCTCGAGGCGGTCGAGCGAGTTGGCATGGGCACCGCCGCTGGGTTGTACATCGAGGGCTACCTGCTCGACTCGCCCGGGACGCTTGCTGCGCTGGAGCGGATGATCCAGCTGGCGAAGTCGGCCGGCGGGCTGGTCGCTCTGAGCCTGTCGGACCCGTTTCTCGTCGAGCGCCACGGAGAGGCACTGAACGCGCTCGTCGACGGCAAAGTGGACCTGCTCTTTGCCAACGAGGAGGAAGCACGGCGTTTCACCGGGGCAGGCGACCTGTCCGGGGCAGTCGAGGCTCTCGAACGGCCTGGTCTGGCGGCGGCGGTGACCCTCGGGTCTCGGGGCGCCGTGCTGGTGAACGGCAAGGAGCGAGCCAGCGTCGGGGCCTGGTCGGTCGGCCCGGTGGACGACACGACCGGAGCTGGCGACATCTTCGCGGCCGGCGTTCTCCACGGCCTTGTGCACGGGGCGCCGCTCGAGGTCGCGGGCCGGCTCGGTGCCCTGGCGGCGGCCGAGATCGTCTCCCATCTCGGCGCCCAGCCCCGAGTCTCGCTGCGCTCGCTGGCAGCGCGAGCCGGCCTTGCCGCGCCCTTCTAGCCGGGCGCTTCGGGCGCTTCAGACCTGGTCGCTGTCCTCGTCCGGCGGGAGGAAGGCCAGGTCGAGATCTGCCAGGCGCACGAGCGCGGAGGCGACCCAGCGGGCGAGGCCTGCGACCTGACCGTCGAGCTTCGTCGGATCGTCCAGAACAGGCTCCTCGAGCCGGATGCTGCCCTGGTAGGCGATCTCGATGGCGCAGGCGGGAGTTGCCGAGGAAGGCTCGTAGAGCTGCTCGATCATCGGCCCGGACTGCTCCAAGCGCTCCGAGCCGAACTCGGGTCCCTCACCTGCAAGCGCGGAGAGCACAAGGGCCGGGTCGGGCACCGCGGCGAGACGCTGCACGCGAAGCGCGATCTCGACGACGAGCTCCGGCGGTTCGGCGGGCGGCTCGCCGATCGACCACGACCGGTAGGCGCTCTGGCTCCAAGTCGGCCAATCCAGGCTGAGGTCTGCCCTGACTCGCGGGGGACTGTCCTCTCCAGGGAGGCTGTAGGAAGTCTCGAAGGCGACGTCGCCGAGGAAGACGTCAACCTGGAAGCGCTCCTCGACCGCTTGCTGTTCCAACAGCGCGCCCTCGAACGCCTCGCGGAGGGCCGCGATGACGTCGAGGAGAATGTGATCGATCATGGCGAGCCGAGGCTACCCGCCTGCCGAGCGAGAAGCGTATTCAGCTGGTAGACAGCGATCGTGCGTGACAACCCGTGGCTGGAGCGGCGGGTGATCGCCTTCGCGCACCAAGGGGGCGCGAAAGAGGCTCCTTCCAGCACCCTCTACGCGATCCGGCGGGCTCTCGAGCACGGAGCCACCGGGATCGAGCTCGACGTTCATGCCACCAGCGACAGGCGACTCGTCGTCAGCCACGACCCGACGCTCGAACGCACGACCAACGCCAACGGGGAGATCGCCCGTTCTCGCCTCGAGGACCTGCGCCAGCTCGACAACGCCTACTGGTTCTGCCCCGGCGAGAATGCCGTTCGAGGTCACCCTCCCGAGGACTACGTGCTCAGGGGGAGAGCACCCGCCGATCGCGAGCTTGGCGTCGCAACGCTCTCGGAGGTGCTGGAGACATTCCCCGGAGTCGCGCTCAACCTCGACATCAAGCGCACCGCCCCCGAGGTCGTGGCCTACGAGGAGGCCCTGGCCCGGGAGCTGGCAGAGTACGGCCGGAGGGACGACGTCATCGTGGCCTCCTTCTCGGACGCGGCGACGGCGGCGTTCGCCAACTGGGCGCCCGAGGTCGGCATCGTGGCCGGCCAGCAGGCGACGACCGAGTTCTACCGCAGGCTGAAGGCCGGAGAGCCGCCGCAGGACGACATCGGGCGCTACGTCGCCCTGCAGCCCCCGGCGCGCCTCGGCCCGCTCAGGGTCGTGGACGAGAGCTTCGTCGAGGCCGCGCACTCCTGCGGCCTGGCGGTTCACGTCTGGACGGTCGACGACCCCTCGGAGATGGAGCAGCTGGTCAGCCTCGGAGTCGACGGGATCATGTCCGACAAGCCGAGCGTGCTGGCGTCCGAGCTCGGCCGACTGGGAGCGAACTGGAGGGTGTGAAGGATCAGCCGCGACCGCAGTTCGGCTTCTTGCCGTGGTTGGCTTTCTTCTTCTTGCGCAGCTTGCGCTTCACAGTTCGCTTGGACACAAGTGGGACAGTGTAGTGGCTCCCACGCTGGTGCTTTTTGTCACGGCCGAGCGGCCGTTCGGTAGCGTTGGGTTCGCTGCCGCTCGGGGCGTCGGGCGCTACAGGGACGGGTACATGGCATGGTTGCTGCGTAATGGCGAGGTGCTCGCGAGCGTCGAGGTCGCCTCGTCGCTCGCGGCGAGATCGCGCGGCCTGTTAGGCAAGAAGAGCTTCGAGGGAGCCCTGTTGCTGCGTCACACCCGTTCCGTGCACACCATCGGCATGCGTTTCGCCATCGATGTCGCGTTCTTGACCGATGACCTGCGCGTCGTCGCCACCACGACCTTGGGCCGCCAGAGGATCGCCCTTCCTCGCCGCGGAGGCCGGTCCGTGCTCGAAGCCGAGGCGGGCGCCTTCGCGAGGTGGCAGCTCGCCCCCGGCGACCAGCTGGAGATCAAAGGTTGACGATCGCAGACCCGGGACGGGCCAAGCCGCCTGCTCGTGGCGAGCTCGTCGTCGTCGCCACCCCCATCGGCAACGTCGGCGACCTCTCGCCCCGTGCCGCGGCCAGGATCCAAGAGGCCGACGTCGTCTGCTGCGAGGACACGCGTCACACCGGACAGCTGCTCGCCCGTTTGGGCCTGCGGGCGGCCCGCCTGCTCTCGGTGCACGCCTACAACGAGCGCGAGCGCGTCGCCGAGGTCCTCGAGCTCCTCGACCGAGGGGCCGAGGTCGCCCTTGTGAGCGACGCCGGCACGCCCACCATCTCCGATCCCGGCGAGTTGCTGATCTCCGCGGCGATCGCATGCGGCCACAAGGTCACGGCCGTGCCCGGGCCCTCGGCGGCCTTGAGCGCCCTCGTGGTCGCGGGGCTGGGGACCGCCCGCTGGCGCTTCGAAGGGTTCCTGCCGCGCCGGGGGCCGCAGCGCGCCGCCCGCCTCGGCGAGATCGCGGCGGCGGCGCACCCGAGCGTCATCTACGAGGCGCCCCAGCGTGTCGGCTCGACATTGCAGGATCTCGCCGCGGCCTGTGGGGGGCAACGCAAGGTGGCCGTGTGCCGGGAGCTCACGAAACGATTCGAGGAGACCTGGCGCGGGACCCTGGCCGAGGCATGCGAGCGCAACTCTGTGGCTCCGCCGCGCGGAGAGCACGTGCTCGTGGTGGCGGGCGCGCCCTCGAACAAGCCCTCCTTGCCGAGCGAGGCGGAGGTCCAGAGCGCGGTCGAGCAGCGCATGGCGGCCGGCGCCAGCCGCCGGCAAGCCGCGAGCGAGGTCGCAGCCGACCTCGGCGTGTCGAAGCGGTTCGCCTACGAGTCTTCGCTGGCCCACGGCGACCGGTAACTTGGGAGCGTGCCTGGCCGTTTCTTCCTGACGACGCCCATCTACTACGTCAACGACGCCCCCCATCTCGGCACGGCCTACTCGACGGTCAACGCCGACGCCCTCGCCCGCTGGCACCGGCTCATCGGCGACGACACTTGGTTCCTCACCGGCACCGACGAGCATGGCTTGAAGAACGCCCGCGCCGCCGAGCAGCAGGGATTGACGCCTCAGGAGTGGGTCGACCGCACGAGCCGGCGCTACATCGCCTCATGGGCGGCCCTCGACGTCTCCAACGACGACTTCATCCGCACGACAGAGCCCCGTCACCTCACGAGCGTGCAACGGTTCATGCAGGCGATATACGACAACGGCTTCATGCACAAAGGGGTGTACGAGGGCTGGTACTGCGTGTCGTGCGAGGCCTACTACCCCGAGATCGACCTGCTCGAAGGGCACTGCTGCCCGGTGCACGAGCGGCCCGTGGAATGGCTCACGGAGGAGAACTGGTTCTTCGAGCTTTCCCGTTTCGAGCAGCCGTTGCTCGAGTGGTACGAGGAGCATCCGCAGGCGATCTTCCCCGAGTCCCGGCGCAACGAGGCGCTCGGGATCATAAAGGGCGGCCTGCAGGACATCTCGATCACCCGGACGTCGATCGACTGGGGCATACCCGTGCCCTGGGACAGCGCGCACGTCGTCTATGTCTGGTACGACGCCCTCGTCAACTACATCACCGCCATCGGCTACGGCGAAGACACCGAGCGCTTCTCGAAGTGGTGGCCGGCGGCCCACCATCTGCTCGGCAAGGACATCATCCGCTTCCACTGCGTCTGGTGGCCGGCGATGTGCCTCGCCGCGGGCATCGACCCGCCGGCCCAGTTCATAGTTCACGGGTGGCTGCTCGTGGGCGGGGAGAAGATGTCCAAGACGAGGCTGAACCAGATCGACCCCGTCGCGCTCGCCTCCGACATCGGCGTCGACGCCCTCCGCTACCACCTTGTCAGGGAGGTGGCGCTGGGCGCGGACGGGGACTTCACCTACGAGGGCCTCGTCGCTAGGTACAACTCGGACCTCGCCAACAATCTCGGCAATCTGCTCGCAAGGGTCGCCACAGTCGTCGGGAGCAAGTGTGGGGGGATCGGTCCCGCTCCGAGGCCCGCCGCACCAGCCGTCCGGCTCAGTGAGGTGGCGGCCGAGGTGGTCGCGGCGTGCCGGGAGGGCTGGGCACGCTTTGCGCCCCACGAGGCGCTCGAGGCGACCTGGCGCCTCGTCCGGGCGGCGAACGCCGAGCTCGAGACCGCCGAGCCGTGGAAGCTCGAGCCCGGTCCGTCCGTAGACGCCGTCCTTGGGGACGCCCTGGAAGCGTTGCGGATCGTGGCGGTGCTCGTCTCGCCCGTGATGCCGGGGGCGGCGGCGGAGCTCTGGGCGCGGATCGGTCTTGGAGGCCGGCCGGACGAGCCAGGCGCGGCCGTCGACGACGGCCGTCTTCTCTGGGGCGGCTACCCGGGAGGCCTGCTCGTGACAAAAGGTGCGCCGCTGTTCCCGCGGCGCACCAGCGAACGTTGAACGAAAGAGGAGACGTGGACGAATCCAGCGATCCGAGCGCGCGGGACGATCGTCGGGAGGGTTCCTGGCTCCGACGCCTCGGTGCCGGTCGCCGATCCCGTGCAGGAGAGGACGAGACAGGCGGGAGAGCCGTCCCAGCCGATGCCGGCGGGTCGCTTTCGGACCAATGGGGGCCGTCGTTGCCCACGGCCATCTGGACCGACAGTCACTGCCACCTGCAAGACGACCCTGACCCAGCCGAGACCGTCGCCCTCGCCCGCGCGGCACGCGTCGGGCGGATGGTGTGCGTCGGGACTGACGAGGCTTCCTCGCGGCGGGCCGTGACTCTGGCAGCCGAGCTGTCGGCCAATCACCCGCCCGCCCCCGAGGCCCCCCTCGGGCGGGGCGCCGAGCTCTTCGCGACCGTAGGTCTCCACCCCCACGACGCCAAGGCCGGGCTCGGTCCGGTGAACGAGCTCCTCGACGAGCTGTCCACGAGCGGCGGCTTGCGGAGCTCGCGCGTCATGGCCATCGGCGAGTGCGGGCTCGACTACCACTACGACAACTCACCGCGAGAAGTCCAGCGGGACGTCTTCGCCGCCCAGATCGCCCTCGCCAACCAGCACGACCTGGCGCTCGTCATCCACACCCGGGAGGCTTGGGAGGAAACGTTCTCGATCCTCGAGAACGAGGGCGTGCCCGAGCGGACGATCTTCCACTGCTTCACAGGGGGCGAGCAGGAAGCCAAGCAGTGCCTGCGGTTCGGCGCCTTCCTCTCCTTCAGCGGCATCGTGACCTTCGCCAACGCCGAAGAGTTGCGCCAGGTGGTCGTGCATTGCCCGCTCGACAGCTTGCTGATCGAGACCGACTCACCGTTCCTCACTCCGGTACCGCATCGGGGACGCCGTAACAGCCCGGCCAACGTCGCCGTCGTTGGGAACCTAGTCGGGCAGCTGAAGGGCCTCGAGCCCGAGCTCCTGGCGGCACTCAGCTGGATGAACGCCGAGAAGGCATTCGGTCTCGGAGCCTGAGATCGCCGAGCCTTCGAGCAGCCACCCCGCCTTCTCCTCCCGGCGTCCCCCCGGCCGCGGCGAGGTTGCGCGTCTGTTGAGCCAGCACGGGCTGCACCCTTCGAAAGCGCTCGGCCAGCACTTTGTCGCCGATCCGAACACCACCGAACGCATCGCCCGTCTTGCGAGGATCGGGCCCCGAGACCACGTCCTCGAGATCGGAGCCGGGCTCGGGTCCCTGACCGTCGCCCTCGCCGCGAGCGGGGCCCAGGTGACCGCGCTCGAGGTCGACAAGGGCATCATCCCGGTCCTTCGGGAGATGGTCGAGCCGCTCGGGGTGACCGTGGTCGAGGCCGACGCCATGGCGTGCGACTGGGCGGACCTGCTCGCAACTGCGCCTCGGTGGGTGCTCGTCGCCAACCTCCCCTACAACGTGGCGACCCCGCTCGTGCTCGATCTTCTCCGCCAAGTGCCGGCCATCGACCGCATGCTCGTGATGGTCCAGCGTGAGGCCGGTGAGCGCCTTGTCGCGTCACCAGGGGAGAGAGGCTTCGGCGCCGTGTCGGTCCGCGTGGCCTACTTCGCCGCGGCCGGCCTCCTCGGGCGTGTCCCGCCGGGGGTCTTCCTGCCTCGGCCCAGGGTGGAGTCGGTGCTCGTGCAGCTGCAACGCCGCCAGTCGCCGGCGGTCGACCCCGCCGAGGCGAGCTACGAGGAGATCGATCTTCTCCTGCGAGCCGGTTTCGGCGGCCGGCGCAAGATGCTCCGCCGCTCCCTCGAGGGACTCGTCGACGAGGCGGTCTTCACGGCCGCCGGCATCGACGGCCGCTGCCGGGCGGAGGAGCTCAGCATCGAGAAGTGGGGCAAGCTGGTCGCATGCCGCCGGTCGATCGTGTTCGGGCGCCCGCCAAGCTGACCCGCGGCCTGCGTGTGGTCGGAGTCCGTGACGATGGCTATCACCTGCTCGAGGCGGAGATGGCGACGCTGGACCTCGCTGACGAGCTCGAGATCGAAGAAGGGGCCGAGGGATTCGAGGTTTGTGACGAGCTGGACTGGGTCGGCGCTACCGGGCGCAATTCGCCCGCATGGGCGCGGCCGGGCGATCGGGCAGGCGACCTGGCGCCGGGCATCGGACCGTCGGGCAGGGAGAACCTCGTCATACAGGCGCTCACCGCAGTCGGCCGGCGAGCCCGGGTGAGGCTCCGCAAGCGGATACCGGCCGGGGCCGGACTGGGTGGTGGCTCCTCGGATGCGGCGGCAGTGCTCAGGTGGGCAGGTGTTCTCGATCCGGCCATCGCCGCCGGCCTGGGAGCAGACGTGCCGTTTTGCATCATGGGGGGGAGGGCGCTCGTGAGCGGCATAGGCGAGCGGGTCGAGCCGCTCGGTTTCGAAGACTTCACCGTGGTGCTGGTGACGCCTGCGTTGCGCGTGCCGACCCCTCAGGTCTACCGGGTCTGGGACGCCCTCGGCGGTCCCCTCGGCGAGTACGGGAACGATCTCGAACCGGCGGCCATGGCCTGTGAGCCACGCCTGGCTTGGTGGCGGGATCTCGTCACGGCCGTCGCAGGTGAGCGACCCCGGCTGGCGGGAAGCGGCGGCACCTGGTATCTCGAGCGAGCCCCGGAGGCAGCCGGGCATCTCGTGGCCGAGCTCACCGACGCCGTGCGGGCCGAGCGCAGCCGAGCCCTCGTCGTCGCTGCGGCGAGCACCCCTCGACCATGAGGGGTTTCGGGCCGCGAGCGCCCGGCGCCTGGCGACGAAACGGGACTACGCGCGTTCGATCGGCTGGTTCGGGGGCTTGCTACTGGTTCGGGGGCTTGCTACTTGCCGGCGGCGCGTCGCTGCCAGCGGGTGCGCTTCAACATCTTCTTGTGCTTCTTCTTGCGCATCCGCTTGCGGCGCTTCTTGATCAGTGATCCCATGGCTGGCGGAACGCTAGCCGAACTTAGGCAAGACTTGCCCATCGGAGGGCCGGTTTGCCGGGACCAAGGGGGAGCGCGCCGGGTCGTGGGAATCGTGACCGGGACCCGACGCGCCCGGTCAGGGACGGTCACTGTTGTAAAAATGCAGGCAAGGATTCCTTCCGGGGTAGTTCAATCGGCAGAACGTCGGCCTTTGGAGCCGGATGTTGGAGGTTCGAGCCCTCCCCCCGGAGCTGCGCTCAGGACTGGCGCGCCTGGCGGACCTCTTCGGTCCATGCCTGGCCGTCGAAGTAGCGGAAGCGAAAAGTGCCGAGAGGGTCGACGTGCCACGACGCCGCCGTGTCCGGGGGCGGGGGAAGCGCTTTCAGCCTCCGCTGCATGTCGGCGTTCACGTCTCCGGCTGCGGCCGATATCCGTCGTGCCGGGTCTTCGGTCACCTCCCGCGTCCATCGCTGACCGTCGTAGAACCGGAAGCGTCTCTGCTGCAAGGGATCCAGGTGCCAGCCACGCGAGTCCGGCTTGGGCGGGCGGAGAAGCGGCAGCTCGCCGGCGATCCGCCTGAGCCTGTCGCGCTCCTCGGCCGTATCGGCGATCACGACGTCCGGGCGGTGGGCAAGGGAGGGATCCACGACCTGGGTCGTGCGCGACGCGGCCGAGTACAGGATCCAGCCGATCGGTGCCAGCGCGACGTACAGGACTCCCCAGCCGGCGGGCGGGATGGCCCAGGGAGGTTTGCCGCGCTCGGCCCGGAATCGCGCCGCCCGGCTCCAGCCCCAGCAGAACAGGAGGGCGACGACGACGACGCCGGCTCCGATCGGGCCGATCGCCGAGATACTGGCCATGCCTTAGCATCGGCACCGGCCGGCGACGGGCTTAGCTGGGCCCGGGAAAGGGCCGCTCAGTCGTTCCAGCGCGACTGGGCGTAGCCCGTGTCCTCCCAGCCCGTGATGATGATCAAGAACATGGCAAAGGTGAGCACGTGGATGCCCGTGCACCACAGGCAGATGGCGTGCAGGACGAGGGCTTCCTGGTAGATCAGGTAGACCACCATCCCGATGCCGGCGACGGCCCCCGCCACCCTCCCCCAGGCGAGCCAGGCGGCCTCCGAGCGCCAGGCGGCGGGAAGGCTGAGCGCACCCATCCCGAGGAAATAAGCGAGCCCGTAGATCGGCACGGGGATGCCGAAGATGACCGAGGAGGGGCTCGTGAGCACCTCCTCGCAGTTCACGACGCCGCCGGCGTGGCATATGAGAGCGCCCCGGTCGTAGTGCACGATCAGGAGGTAGATCGAGATGGCGGTCCCGAGGACGCAGATGGCGCCGGTGGCGATCGGTCGCCAGGGCCTGCTCTCGCCCAGGTCGCCGGTCGGAACGGCGTTGGCACGCCCCGCCGGAGCCTTCGCCTTGGGCCGCGTCGGCGACGGGGCCGGACGTGCCCTCGGCGAGGCGTTCTGGCGGTTCACGGCTTGGGGAGGGAAGCGGCCGCCTGCTTGACGACTGGCATGTCGCAGACCGAGCCCGGCTTGCCACCTGTCAGCTTGCAGATCTCGGCCGAGTAGTAGTTGGCCCCGTCCAGGATCGTCTGGGCCGGCGAAGCGGCGGGATTCTCGCTGAGGCTCTGCGCGATCCGCTTATGGCTGTAGCCCGCGAGGAGGGTGGGATCCATGAAGGCACCGTCCTCGATGAGCTGGTTCCCGAAGTCGACAAAGGGGATGCCGCCGGCGTTGTTGGCCGTCTGGTAGGGCTGGGCGTCGTACTTGTCGAAGGCCGTGAGAGCCGTCCCGGTCAGCTTCTCCAAGGGCTCGTAGCCGAAGCAGGCCTGCGATGCCGGCGTCGAGGTGGCGGCGACCAGGTCCGAGCACTGCTCGCTCGAGAGGAAGGCGATGTAGGGGCTCTTGTAGGTCGAGTGGTAAAAGCTCAGGGTGTTGGTGCCCGGGTACTCGTCACTTAGCCCGGAAGCCGTGATCTTGAGCCCCTTGAACGTTCCGAACCGCTCCAGGGCGATGGCGAGCGGCCAGCGGGTCGCCGCGCAGTACGGGCAGTAATTCGAGCCGACGTAGACGATCAGTGGCTTGCCGCTGCTGGTAAGCGGCTTCGGGTTCTTCGGGGCCGAGAGGAACTGCGTCCACGGCCCGGACGAGGTGATCGAGCTCCCGGCGACCGCGAAGTCCGCGGCCGACACGTTGCTGATGGCGTTGACAACGACCGGAGGTGCGGTCTTCATCCCGAACCCGCTCCCGGCTTTCGCGCTGTTGCCCCCGGTCACCGACACGAGGACGATGACGAGAACGGCCAGCAGGACGAACACCGTGCCGAAGACGGCCACCGTCATGGCCGTGGAGCGCTTCTCGAGCCTTCTCGCGCCGCCGCGCCGCGAGGAAGGACCGCCCTCCCTCTCTCGCCGAGCGGCCGCCTGCGCCTTTGCCCGCGGCGTCGCCGGCGCAGCCGATCGCGCCCGCTGCGAGGCGCTCTGGCGCTTCTGACCAGAGCTGCTGCGCTGGGCCAAGCGCTCGCGGGCCCGCTCAGCGGCAGATTCGTCGTGCCCGTTGGCGGATGTGGGGCTGGCGTTGCCGGCCGGGCGGCTTCCACTTTTCGTCGGCTGGCCACGCCGGGGCGGTCGGTTGCCACTTTGTGCCATTAGGGCATGCTCTCCTCGTCGTTGTCGCGCCTGGCGCGCCAGATGGTGCCTCCTCTGGTCCAGGACTCTACCTGCCAGGCACGATTGGGTCAGATCGGGCAGGCGCGAAACGAACCATGAGGGACCCGGCGCGGCCGGTGCCGG
This sequence comes from Acidimicrobiales bacterium, assembly GCA_052146595.1. Lineage (GTDB taxonomy): Bacteria > Actinomycetota > Acidimicrobiia > Acidimicrobiales > Bog-793 > Fen-455. The sequence continues at coordinate 10,603 of JBKQMT010000046.1, read as the reverse complement.
CGGGCGGGCAAGCTTGGTGTGTGATCGGCGCTTTGGTGGTTGAGCTCCACTTCCCGGCCTGTCGTTCCCTCAAGGAGAAACGTTCCCTTCTCCGCCCGGTCATCGACGGGGCAGGCTCGCGTTTTGCGGTCGCCGTCGCCGAGGCCGACTTCCAGGACCTGCATCAGCGTTCGATCGTCGAGGTGGCAGCGGCAGCGGCTTGCGAGCGCGTGGTCACAGAGACTCTTGATGCCGTGGAGCGGTTCATCTGGTCCCTGCCGGGCCTCGAGGTGGTGGGCGCCAGGCGCAGGTGGCTCGAGGACGACTGAGCGGCCTCCCTCGTGCGAGGCGCGCTCAGTGTCAAGGCGTCGGCTTTCGGTACGATCGCAAGCATGTACGAGGGCGTCCCAGGAGAGGATCTCGGCGTGCTCGATCACGCCGAGGCCGAGCTCGAGGATGTGGAACGGGCGCTGCGACGCTTGGACGAGGGGAGCTACGCGTCCTGCGAAGCCTGCGGCCGGGCGATCGGCGACGACCGGCTCGCGAGGTCACCGCTGACACGGCGCTGTGCCGAGCACGATTCGCCGATGACGCCGAGCGCTCCGGCCGGGACCTGACGGCTTGGCGCGGCTTCGTCTCTTCGCCCAGGCACGCGAGTGTGCCGGTACCAGCGAGACCGGCATCGAAGGCCTCACCGTCGGCGAGATCTTGGACGCCGCCGCCGAGCGCTACGGGCCGCGCTTTGCGGCCGTCGTCGCCGTGAGCGCGATCTGGGTCAACGGAGACCCGGCAGGCCGTGAGGCGCCCGTCCGAGACAGCGACGAGGTCGCGGTGCTGCCGCCCGTCTCGGGCGGTGAGCGCTGAGAATTGCCACGGGCGCCCGCCCGGCGCCCCGCTCAGGTCTTTTTCGTCTCCCAGAAGATCCGGTCGATCTCGGCGATCTGGTCGAGCAGCTTCTGGCCGACGGCGACGTCGGTGGTCTTCTTGGACTCGCCAGCGGTCTTGGTGGCGGTCCAGAACAGGCTGTGAAGCTCCGGGTGCTTCTCGAGATGCTCAGGCTTGAAGTAGTCGGTCCAGAGCACCCAGAGGTGATGCTTGACGAGCTCGGCGCGCTCTTCTTTGACGAAGAGGGCCCGCTCCTTGAAGACCTCGTCGTTGGAGGCGTTGAACTTCTCCATGATGGCCTTGACCGACTCGGCCTCGATCCTGGCCTGAGCGGGGTCGTAGACGCCGCATGGCAAGTCGCAGTGGGCGTGGACGGTCGCCGGCCTGCTCAGACGGTCGAGCAGGGTGAGCAAACGCGAGGTGAGTTGCATGCGGCAGCTCCTTGGTCGTGCATCGATGGCTAGGTCCAGCTCAGACTATCCCCGGCTTCGGGTTGGCCGGCCGGGGGGCCGGGCTGCCGCCGCAGTCGCCTCGAGGCTGCCCGCGTGCACCGCCGTCGCGGCGGCGATCGTCGCCGTCGGGGCGCTGCGGACGCGGCCTCGGCGGGTCGCGGTCGAGGGCCGCAGCATGATGCCGGAGCTCGCTCCCGGCGATCGGCTCCTCGTCGTGAGCCTGGGCCGCCCTCGGGCGGGCGACCTCGTGGCGCTGCGCGATCCGGCCGAGCCCGGGCGGCTGCTCGTGAAGCGGGTTGCGGCCGTTCTCCCGACAGGCATCGACGTGCGCGGTGACAACCGCGGGGCCAGCCGGGACAGCCGAGTGTTCGGACCCGTGGCGCCCTCAGGCCTCGTCGGCAAAGCCGTGTACCGCTACTTCCCACCTGCTCGTGCCGGATTCCTACGGCACCGCGGCACGAGCGGCGGTACGCTCGGTCGCGATGGGCCTGCACCAAGAGGACATAGATCGGCTGCTCGGTCCCGAGCTGACCAATGACCTGGAGGCCGTTCCCGTCGACGAGCTGAGACTTCGCCGGGATGCCTGCCAACGAGCCGAGGTCGCCCTCTCCTATGTGCGGCGCGTGCTCCAGGGCGAGCTCGACATCGTCGCTGCAGAACTCGAAGCGCGGGGCCGGGGCGTGCGCGGCGACACCGGCCGGCTCATCGAGGACCTGCCCACGATCCTCGCCGGCTCCGGTGCCAGCTCGCCGGCGCCGGTCCATGCTCACGAGCCTCGTCTCACCATGGCCGGGGTCGCCGAAGGGTGGACCGAGCAGAGCGATCTCGCCTTGGAGGAGCTCGTCGTCGAGGTGCTCACCGCCGAGATGAAAGGTGATGCGGCGCGACACGGCGTGCTGCCCGGTGCCAACCTGGGAGCATTCGGAGACGAGGAGTTGCGGGTGCTCGCCGAGTCGCTGCTGGCCGCCGAGACCAGCGTCTCGACCAGGCGCCGGGTCCTGCACGACCAGATCGACCACCTCCAGGCGGCGATCGTCCATCGCTACAAGGTCGGAGCGGCGGACGCGGACAGCCTGCTCAAGTGAAGGTTGGATGAGCGAGAGCCAGTCATCCGACCGTTGGGCCGACCTCGGCGAGTTCATCCGCCAGCAGCGGAACACCGCCAGGCTTTCGCTCCGCAGGCTGTCAGAGATCGCCGGCATCTCGAACCCCTACCTGAGCCAGATCGAGCGCGGCCTGCGCAAGCCGTCGGCGGAGATCCTCCAGCAGATCGCGAAGGCGCTGCGGATCTCGGCCGAGACGCTATATGTGCGAGCCGGGATCCTCGAGGACGAGCGTCGCGACGACGACCTCGTGCGGCACATCCTGACCGATCCCCACCTTGTCGAAGAGCAGCGCCAGGCTCTCGTAAGGGTCTACCTCTCCTTCCGCCGTGAGAACGGACTCTGGGGCGCCGAGCGCGAAGAGCCACCGGCCGAGCTGGAAGTCCCAAAGGCCTGATCCCGGGGCCCGCTCAGTAGGCTGGACCTCGATGCGCAGGTTGGCCGTCCTCTCGATGCACACTTCGCCCTTGGCTCAGCCGGGAACAGGGGACGGCGGCGGCATGAACGTCTATGTTCGTGAGCTCTCGGCAGCGCTCGCCCGCAGAGGGGTGATCTGTGACGTCTACACGCGGCGCTGGTCTCCCGAGCTGCCCGACATCGTCGCCGTGGAGCCCGGTTTCTGCGTGCACCACGTCGCCGCCGGTCCGCCGGTAGCGGTCGCCAAGGAGACCCTTCAAGACCATGTCGAGGAGTTCACGGAATCGGTCATCGACCGGATGACCGGATCATCCCAGGGCGCCTTCGGCACCACCGACCCGCCGGTGGATGCCATCCACGCCAATTACTGGCTATCGGGGCTGGCTGGTCACGCCATCAAGCACCGCCTCGGGCTGCCGCTCGTCTCGACGTTCCACACCCTTGACCGGGTGAAGGCAGAGGCGAGCCCCGAGGAGGTGCAAAGCGCCGAGCCAGGGCGGCGGGCGCGTGCCGAGTCGGAGATAATCGGCTGCTCGGACGCCCTGCTGGCGTCGTGCTCCGTCGAGGTCGACCAGCTCGTGGACCTCTACGGCGCGGAGCCCGACCGGGTCGAGATCGTACCGCTCGGAGTCGACCACGCCTTTTTCTCACCCGGTGACCGCACTCACGCCCGCCGGGCGCTCGGGCTCGGGGGCGAAGGTCCCCTGCTGCTCTTCGTGGGCCGGATCCAGCCGCTCAAGGGGGCGGACGTCGCCATTAGGGCGTTCACGGTCCTCTCGCGGTCCATTCCCAACGCCCAGCTCGTCGTCGTCGGCGGCCCGAGCGGCCCGAGGGGCGAAGCGGAGGTGGAGATGCTGCACGCCCTCGTCGAGGGCTCCAGCCTCGCCGGGCACGTGCGCTTCGTGGCGCCACAGCCTCACGAGCTGCTCTCGACGTACTACAGAGCGGCGGACTGTTGCCTCGTGCCCTCGCGCTCGGAGTCCTTCGGCCTCGTCGCCCTCGAGGCAGCCGCGTGCGGCACACCGGTGGTGGCTGCGGCGGTCGGGGGCTTGACGACCCTCGTCCAGCACGGCCGGACCGGTTATCTGGTTGACGACGGCGACGCGGAGGCCTATGCGAAGTTTGCCGCCGAGATCTGCACCGACCCCTTGTTGCAGGCCGAGCTCGGTGCGGGCGGCGCGTCCATGGCGTCCGGCTACACCTGGTCGATCACCGCAAGCCGGCTCCGTCGCCTGTACGACCACCTGACTTCGCGCACCCTGGTCGAGTGCTGAGGCCCGGATCGTGACTCGCCTCGTCGTCGTCGGCGGTGGCCGGATGGGCCGTGCTTTCCTCGGCGGCCTCCTCCGCTCGGGCTGGGCCGCCCCGGGTGAGCTGGGCGTGGTCGAGCCCCAGGCCTCGGCGCGCGCAGAGCTCGTCGAGCACTACCCCGGAGTGGTCGTGAGCGAGGAGGTGATCCCCGCAGAGTCCGCCGTCCTGGCCGTCAAGCCAGTCGACGCGCAAGCCGGGTGCCGGACCGTCGCAGGGTCCGGCTGCCGCCGCGTGCTTTCCATCGTGGCGGGGCTCAGGCTTGCCCAGCTTGAGTCCTGGCTCGGTCGCGACGTCGTCGTTCTCCGGGCGATGCCCAACACTCCCGTCTTGCTCGGCTCAGGCGCCTCGGCACTCGCCGGTGGATCATCGGTCACCGAGAGCGATCTCACGTGGGCAGAAGGGGTGCTGCTGTCACTCGGGGTCGTGGCACGCTTCCCCGAATACCAGCTCGACGCCGTGACCGGCCTGTCGGGCTCAGGGCCCGCCTACCTCTTCTTGCTGGCCGAGGCGATGGTCGAAGCCGGAGTCAACGCCGGCCTCGAGCGGGAAGTGAGCCGCCTTTTCACGGTCCAGACCCTGATCGGCTCCGCGCGGCTGCTCCACGAGTCGGGCGACTCACCGGAGCTGCTTCGGGCGGCGGTCACCTCTCCAGGCGGCACCACGGCCGCCGCTTTGCGGGTCCTCGAGGCTCACGGCTTCCGCTCCGCCGTCATCGAAGCAGTTGCCGCGGCCGCCAGCCGCTCCCGGGAGCTCGGCGCCAAAGACTGACCCGAGCGGTCGCCGCGGAGCTCTGCCCGGCTCGACCCGGCTGGCCGCGAGCACTCCCACTTTGCACTTCAGCCACATTGGCGTACATTCGTGACTGGCGGAGAGGGGTGATGCAACTGTCAAACATCGAGTACGCCAAGGCAAGGTTCTCCACGGTCGCCGAAGTAGCCCGGGCGCTGCGAGTCTCGAACATGACTGTCTACCGACTCATCAAGTCCGGACAGTTGCCGGCGGTTCGCGTCGGCAAGTCGTACCGGCTCCGCGAGGAAGACGTGGACCGCTACCTCGCGGACCGTTTCACCGAAGCCGGCTGAGGCCCGCCGCACCCGCCCTGCCAGCGGGCGCGTTTTGTGAGCGAGCGCACGAAGTAGTTACCATCAGGTCGAATGGCCGAACGTTTCGCCCGGCGGATTCCGGAGCCCACCGTCGTGCGGCTGCCGTTGTATCAGCGCGCCCTGCTTGGGCTTTCGGCTGACGGCATCCCGACCGTCTCGTCGGCCGAGCTCGCCGATGCCGCCGGGGTCAACGCCGCGAAGGTGCGCAAGGACCTGTCGCATCTGGGTACCTACGGCACGCCTGGCACCGGCTACGACGTCAATTTCCTCCTCGGCCAGGTTCGCCACGAGCTCGGTCTCGACCGTGACTGGGAGGTGGCCATCGTCGGCATGGGCAATCTCGGCCACGCCCTCGCCCACTCGCAAAGGTTCTCGACCCAGAACTTCCGGACGGTAGCCCTTTTCGACGTCGATGCCGCCAAGATCGGCGAGGACATCGCCGGGTTGCCGGTCCGCCACATCTCGGAGCTGCCGGAGGCCATCACCGACGCGAGCCGGGTGATCGGCGTCATCGCCTGCCCCGCCGGTGCGGCACAAGACGTCTGCAACCGTCTCGTGGCCGCGGGCATCCGGGCGATATTGAACTTCGCCCCGACCGTCTTGACGGTGGCCCAAGCGGTCCTGCTCCGCCAGGTCGACTTCTCCGTGGAGCTCCAGGCGCTTGCCTTCTACATCGTGCATCCGGAAGCCGTCGCCGGTCCGGAGGAGGGCTCTCAATAAGGACTGTGATGGCAGGACTGTGATGGAGAGAGCACAGTGCTGAAGCTCCGGATCGCGACTCGTGGCAGCCAGCTCGCGCTGCGCCAGGCCGAGGCCGTGGCCGACTCGATCGCCTCGGCGGCGCCGGCCGGGGCGCTCGGAAGCGTGGCGATCGAGCTCGTCGTCGTCGAGACGGCCGGCGACGTGCAGCGCGACCGTCCTATCGGCGCGATCGGCGGCCAGGGCGTCTTCGTGAAGGAAGTCGAGCAGGCGCTGCTGGACGGCCGGGCGGACCTTGCGGTCCACTCGGCCAAGGATCTTCCCTCCGGCACTGGCACCGAGGGGCTCGGGATCATCGCCGTACCGAAAAGGGCGGACCCCAGAGACGCCCTCGTCGGGCGTGCCCTTTCCGAGCTCGGTCCCGGCGCCCGCGTCGCCACCGGCGCTCCGAGGAGGCGGGCGCAACTGGCCTGGTTGAGGCCCGACCTGCGTTTTACGGAGTTGAGGGGCAACGTCGCAACACGCCTCAGCAAGCTGCCCGAGGCGGGGGCCGTCGTCACGGCCTACGGCGCACTGCAGCGGCTCGGCCTCGCCCGGCTCGCGGCCGAAGTGCTCCCGGTCTCCATGATGCTCCCGCAGGTGGGTCAAGGGGCCCTGGCGATCCAATGCCGGCTCGGCGACGAGGTCACGAGCGAGGTGGCGCGCTCGATCGACGAAGTCGGCTCGCATCGCTGCCTCGATGCTGAACGGGCTTTCCTGGCCGAGCTGGGCGGCGGCTGCGAGCTTCCCGTGGGCGCCCACGCCGTGATCGGCGCTGACGGGGCGGTGGAGCTGAAGGGTCTCATCGCGAGCCTCGATGGGCTCGTTCTGCTCCGCAGGGCGATGACCGGCCGGGACGGAGCAGAGGTGGGCCGGGCACTTGCCCGCGAGATCCTCGACAACTGCGGGGGCGCCGAGATCCTCTTCGGCACCGCCAAGTTGCCGTGAGCGGCCCGCCGCAAGCCGAGGGCCCGTCGCACTTCGAGCCGCCGACTGGCGAGCCGCCGACCGGGCCGTTGTCGGGCTGGCGCGTGATAGTGACTCGTGCCCGGGCCCAGTCAGCGGGCCTGGTGAGCCGGCTGGCCGCGGCCGGAGCTTGCCCCATCGAGCTACCCGTGATCGAGATCGCGGACCCGGCCGATCACGGCGTCGCGCTCGCAGAGGCACTTGCCCGGATCGGGGAGTTCGAGTGGGTCGTGTTCACCTCGGCCAATGCCGTGGAGCGCTGCTGGCGCCGGCTGGGCACCGATCGGGTGCCCGACCACGTCAAAGTCGCGGCGGTCGGCGCCAGCACTGCCGCGGCGTTGGCCGAGCGCGACGTCGCCGCCGACCTGGTCCCGGACCGATACGTCGCCGAGTCGCTCGTCGAGGAGTTCCCGGCTCCGGCGATACCCGGCGCAGGACCGGTGCTGTTGCCTTGCGCCGCCGGCGCACGCGACGTGCTGGCGGTCGGCCTCAGTGCCAAAGGTTGGCGCGTCGAGTTGGTCGAGGCGTACCGGACTCTCCGGCCGGCGCCCGAGGAGGGGGGCGGCGTCGAGGCCTTAGGCGACGCCGATGTCATCACCTTCACGTCGTCGTCGTCGGTGACCGGCTACCTCGAGCTCGCAGGCCACGAACGCGTGCCGCCGGTGGTGGCCTGCATAGGTCCGGCCACGGCTCGCACGGCTGTGGCGGCCGGACTCGGCGTCGACGTCGTGGCGCGAGTGCACACCGCCGGCGGGCTCGTCGACGCGCTCGTCGAGTGGGTCGCCGGCCAGGTCGCACCGGGCGACCAGGGGTAGCCTCGGCGAATGGACTTTCCGACTCGCAGGCTGCGGCGCCTGCGGCGGCTCCCCGCCATGCGCCGCCTGGTGGCCGAATCGGCGTTGGGGGTCGACGACCTCGTCGCTCCCCTCTTCGTCCGCGAATCGATCGAGGCCCCTGTGCCGATCGGGTCCCTGCCGGGGGTCTCGCAGCACACGGTCGCCTCCCTGGTCCTCGAGGCCAAGCGGCTGTCGTCCCTCGGCATCGGGGCCATCGTGCTGTTCGGCGTGCCGAGCCGGAAGGACCCGGCCGGATCGGGTGCATCGGACGCCGACGGCATCGTCCAGATCGCCCTCAAGGAGCTTCGCGCCAGCCTCGGCGACGATCTCGTCCTCATATCGGATCTCTGCCTGGACGAGTACACCGACCACGGTCACTGCGGGCTGCTGGACGAGCGCGGCGAGGTCGACAACGACGCCACCCTCGTGCGCTACGGAGAGGTGGCTGTCGCCCAGGCCGACGCCGGCGCCCATCTCGTCGCCCCGAGCGGGATGATGGACGGGCAGGTCGGTGCCATCCGGGCGGTCCTGGACGCCTCGGGCCACAGCGAGGTCGGGATCCTCACCTACGCGGCGAAGTACGCCTCCGCCCTGTACGGCCCGTTCCGCGACGCGGTGAACGTGACGATCGCCGGCGGCGGGAACCGCAAGGGATATCAGCAGGACCCGAGAAACCGGCGCGAAGCGCTCGAGGAGGTGCGCCTCGACATATCGGAGGGGGCGGACATCGTCATGGTCAAGCCCGCCCTCGCCTACCTCGATGTGATCGCGGCGGTGCGGGCCGCGGTCGACGTCCCTCTGGCCGCCTATCACGTGAGCGGGGAGTACGCCATGGTCGCGGCCGCCGCCGAGAGAGGCTGGATCGACCGCCAAGCCGTCGCGCTCGAGCACCTGGGGGCGATCAAGCGAGCGGGCGCCGATCTGATACTCACCTACTTCGCTGCCGAGGTTGCCGAGCTGCTCGGCGGAGGTGCTCAGCGCTCGGGGATCTGACGAGCCAGGGCAGCGACGGTCCTGTACACGGCCTCGGCCGGCCCGATCTCGTCGGGTCGCAGGTAGTTGCCCATGATCCGAAGCAGCCACTCCAGGATGGAGCGGCTGTACATACCGCTGTTGACGCAAACGCGCATCAGGCCGGGGCGCGACATCACGCCGATGAACGCCCGGGCCACCCTGTAGTAGAGGCCGTAGACGTCCTGCAGGGACTTCTCGTAGGCGACGAGCAGGCGCGGGTCGCGGGCTTCGAGCGCGTCCGAGACCGTGGCGGCCGCCAGCCGGCCTGTCTCGTAGGCATAGGCGATGCCCTCGCCGTTGAAGGGGTTGATGGCGCTCGCGGCGTCGCCGGCGGCGATCCAGTCCGGGCCGACGCGCGGCCCCACGGCCAGGCCCATGGGAAGGCGCCCACCGGTCGGGGCCCCGCAGGATGTCTCCGGGCACAAGCACCACGAAGCCGGCGCCTGGGCGACGAAGGCCTCCATGAGCTTGGTGGTGTTGACTTGCTTCCACCGCCCCTCCGTGGAGAGAAGGCCCACCCCGACGTTCACACGGCCGTCCCCGAGCGGGAAGATCCAGCCGTAGCCGGGCACGACCTTGCCATCGGCGTCGCGGATGTCGAGAAACGAGTCGATGTAAGCCTCGGCGTCGCGCGGCGAACGGTAATAGCCGCGAAGGGCCATCCCTTGGGGCCACCGCCGGTTGCGCGCGGTGCCGAGCGCCCGGCCGAAACGGGACAAGGACCCGTCGGCCACGATCACGTATCTGGCGCTGACCTCGGTTGCCGTCCCCCGGGAGCGGTCTCTCACGACGGCGCCCCCGGCCCGCGGCAACGCCCCGCCGGCCAAGGCCGGACCCGGACCGCTTGCGGCACCGGACCGGGCAGGCTCCGGCAGCGGCGACAATGCCTCGGCGCCCTGCCAGATGACCGCGCCCGCCTTTTCGGCGCGGGCGGCGACGAGCCCGTCGAGGTCGGCCCGCGTGATCACATAGCCGTGCGAAGGAAGCCCTGGGTGCTCGGGCCAGCTCATCGCGATCGCGCGGCCGTAGGCATTGGCGCGAAGGCCCCGGTAGCGGTGGTGCGGCGCCAGCTCGTCGGCGAGGCCCATCTGTTCGAGCTGGTGGACCGCTCGCGGCGTGAGACCGTCCCCGCAGGTCTTCTCCCTCGGAAAGTGCTTCTTCTCGACGACGAGAACGTCTACGCCGGCGCTCGCGAGCCAGTACCCAGCCGCCGCGCCAGCCGGTCCGCCGCCGACGACGAGGACGTCGCAGTCCCATCGTTTCGGGCGGGGAGGCTGCAGCTCAGCCGCGCCGCCGTTCGCCGCAGTCATGCTCGCATGTTAGGAGCGGCGCTCGGCGAGCGGTCTCGATGTGCTCGGCAGTAACCTGCGTGCTAAAAACCGCCGAGGACATATGGGCAGCCTGGACAGCTATCTCCCAATCTTTTTCATGATCGTGCTCGGCATCGCTTTCGCGGGCCTGTCTTTCGTCGCGTCCAAGTTGCTCGCGCCCCAGCGACCTACCTCGGCCAAGGAGGCCCCGTACGAGTGCGGCATCGTGCCCGACCACGAGCCGGCCCGGCGCTTCCCGGTGCGCTTTTACCTGATCGCGATGATCTTCGTGGTCGTGGACATCGAGGTCATCTTCATCTTCCCCTGGGCCGTGGACGCGCAGAGCCTGGGCCGGTTCGGCCTTGTCGAGATCCTCGTGTTCGCCGCCTCGGTGTTCGTGCCTCTCGTGTACCTAGTTGCGAACGGTGCCCTCGACTGGGGCCCCCTCAAGCGAGACCGCCCAGTGGAGCCGGAGTCCGACCGAACCTC
>JBKQMT010000045.1:0-19940 GCA_052146595.1 Acidimicrobiales bacterium | reverse complement strand
CCTGGGCCGATCCGAGGCTTGCTGACCGACTCACGAGCCGAGCTCGTTGCGGCCCGCGACCGGATCGACGTCCTGCGCGGCAAGGCCGAGGACATCCTCGGCCGGCGCATCTCCCGCATCGTGGAGGCGCTTACGGTCCCGGGGAGTGCCCTGGAGGCCACATATGGCCGCGAGCATCGCGCCCGACCCCGGTTGGTGAGCGGAGTGTTATGAGCGATCTCACCCTTCAGATCGCGGCATCTGGCATCCGGGCTGACGAGGCCGAGCTGGACACTGCTGCGCAGAACCTCTCGAACGTCAACACCCCCGGCTACGCCCAGGAGGTCGTCAACCTCGAGGACACCACCCCGTCGACCACGACAGGTGTCGGTGAAGGTGTCGCGGTGCACTCGGTCACCGCGGACAGCTCTGCGCTCTACGACCAGCTCAACCTTGTGGCTCAGGGACAGCTCGGATACGCGAACGAGGCGTCGTCGCTGCAGAACCTCGCCCAGAGTGCCTTCCCCGAGCCGAGCACGACCGGCCTCTCGTCGCAGTTGAGCCAGCTCTGGAGCGACCTGTCGACCCTCGCCACGCAACCGTCGTCCAGCGCCGCACAACAGACGGTGGTGCAGGATGCGAACCAGGTCGCGCAGACGTTGAACGGCACCTACTCCCAACTGTCCGACGTGGCTCAGCAGCTCTCGAACGACTTCGAGGGGCAGGGCACCACGAACGGAGGTTATCTCTCGCAGGCGAACCAGCTCATAAACCAGGTCGCCACCCTCAACGGCGACATCGTGGCCGGCCAGAACGGCGGAACGGACGTGAACTCGCTCGTCGACCAGCGCCGCCAGGCCGTGGACCAGCTTGGCACCCTCCTCGGCATCCGCACGACGACCGAGCCGGACGGCACCATGACGGTCATGTCCGGCGGGATCCAGCTCGTCAACTCGACCAATGCCGTTGACCTCCAGGCGACGGGCTCGGCCACGTCGGCAGACCTCGCCGTCGAGACGACGACAGGTGATGTGCTCTCGGCTGGTGGGCAGATCGGCGCTCTCCTCACCGGAGTGAACACGACCATCCCTCAGTACCAGGCACAGCTCTCCTCGGTCGCCGACTCGCTCGCCCAAAGCCTGAACACCCTTCAGTCGAACGGGGTGAGCGCGCAGGGGACTCCTGGGGCGACGTCGAGCTCGGGCGCGCCGCCTTATGCGGGGCCGTGGCTGCCGTCGATCTTCGTGAACAACGCGAGCGCGACGACCTACACGCCGGGTGCAGGCTCGGCCCAGTCGATCGCCGTCAACCCGACGCTGCTCGTAGACCCGTCGCTCCTTGCCACTGCGTCCGGTTCTTCGACGGCCGGTTCGACGACCATGGACCCGACCACGGCCCAGGCCATGGCGGCAATCGGCCAGGCTTCCGGCGGGCCGGACGACCTCTACCAGTCCTTGGTCGGCCTTGTCGGCTCGCAGACGTCCCAGGCGAACAACGACCAGAGCTCCGCGCAGGCACTGTCGGACTCGACGACGGCACAACTGTCGAGCGTGGAGGGGGTCGACACGAACGAGGAGACCGTGAACATGCTCTCTGCCCAGCAGGCGTACCAAGCCGTGGCAGCAGTCATCAATTCCTCTACGACGGCGCTCGACGCGCTCTTGGAGGCGATATGAGATGAGGATCACCGACACCACGCTCGCCGATCAGCTGTCCGGCAACCTCGAGAGCCAGCAGGCGACGATCACCAACCTCGACGAGGAGCTCTCGTCCGGCGAGGCGCTGCAGAAGCCGTCGGACAACCCCGTTGCCGTCGCGGACACCCTTGCCTACAAGCGTCAGATCGCCCAGGCCGCCTCCGCCCAGAGCAACGCCACGACCGCCCAGTCGTGGCTCGGCATCGGCAACCAGACCGCCAACCAGGTGGTCGACACCCTCCAGTCGGTGAACACGACCGTGCTCCAGGCGCTCAACTCCGGCACGAACAACGCCCAGAGCTACAGCGAGATGGCACAGCAGGTCCAAGGCCAGATCTCCCAGCTCGTCGGACTTGCCAACACTCAGTACGGTTCCACGGCCATCTTCGCCGGCACCGCCGGCGTGAGCCAGCCATTCTCCTCGACGGGCACCTACAGCGGGAACTCGCAGGCGTTCACCATCAGCGTCGGCAGCGGCGCCCCGGTCGCTGTCTCGGTCCCGGGCGACCAACTCTTCGGGGGAGGGACCTCCGGGGTCCAGAGCGTCTTCACGACCCTGCAGAACATCGTGACCCATCTCCAGCAGGGCCCGGGCTCCGCCTCCTACGCCAGCCTTCAGAGCGACTTCAACGACCTCGCCGCGAACATGTCGCAGGCCGAGTCGGCCGCCACGACGCTCGGCGAGTCGACCCAAGAGGTTACGGCAGCGTCCACGGCGGCCCAGAACACCTCGACTCAGCTCCAGCAGATCCTCGCCACGACCCAATCGGCGGACGTGCCCACGGTCACGGCCGCCCTCCAGTCAGACCTAACGACCTATCAGGCCGCGCTCTACGCTGTCTCGCAGACGGTACCCGAGACGCTGGCCCAGTTCCTCAAGTAGTCACGTCAGCCGGCTCCGAAAGGAAGCTATTCATGCCAGTTGCCACAGAGCTACGTGTGCTCCCCGCCTTGGAGCTGACGTTCCCCGTCGGTCTTCCAGGCCTCAAGGGTGTGCGCCGTTTCCGCCTCGAGCCGCTCGGCGACGGCACGACGCTCAACCCCTTCGGCAGGCTGATCGCCCTTGAGCCGGTCGCGCTGACTGACGGTTCGTTCGCTGAGGCGATCCGCCTGATCGTCGCCGCACCCGGTCTGCTCTGGCCTGACTACACCGTCGAGATCGACGACGCGACGGAGGCCTTGCTGGAGATCGACGAGGCGCGTGACGCGACCGCACTCGTCGTGGTCACGCTCGGCGACTCGATCGAGGCCTCGACGGCAAACCTGTTTGCTCCGATCATCGTCAACGTCCGCAAGCGCCTCGCGACGCAGATGGTGCCCATGATGTGCCTGGACGAACCTGGGGGATGGCCGATAGACGCACGTCTCCCGCTCCTCTCGCCGGCATAGCTCCTCGCCGGCCCTGGCTCCTCGCCGCCATACGCATAGCTCCTCGCCGGCCCTGGCTCCTCGCCGGCCCTGGCTCCTCGCCGGCCCAGTTCTCGCCGGCGCAACCCCCCTCCTCTCCTGGCCCGCCAAGCCGCCTGCGCGAGCCGAACGACCTGGGGGCCGAGAGAGGACGCGCCAAGCTGCCTACGCGAGCTGAGCGGCCTGGGCACCGAGACGGTGCACGAGGAGCTCGCCTGGCCGGTCGAGCCACTCGTCGAAGTGAGCACCGCTCCCGAGCAAGCGCACCGCCTCGAGCGCCCCTGCCACATCTATCGGCCGGCGTGACTCGAGCGCGGCGAGCAGGGCCAGCAGGTAGTAGTCCGGATGTGAGGCGTTGGCGGGAGCGAAGGTCAGGGCGAGATCCAGCGCCTCCGAGGCGCGCCCCGCCTCGATGAGCGACATGAGGACCCATCGACCGAGGATCGTTTGCGCGCCCTCCGGCGACTGCTGGCACTGGCTGACAAACCAGGCGAAGGCGGGGTCACCGAGCCCTTCGCGCAAGAGGTCGATCCCGAACTGGTAGGTGGCGTCCTCGACAGGCGATTCGCATCGAGCGGGAAGATAGGCGCGTCCGACGCCTCGGAAGCCGCCCTGTTTGTGGGCGACGACCCTCCATCGCACCAGGCGGTACTCGTCGTGCAAGGGCTGGGACACCGGGATCGCGAAGCGTTCGTAAGGGGAGGCCTGGGCGAGCTCGCGCAGCATCGACTTGTCCCCTTCGTCATCGAACTCGAGGTCGTCGATGCGCATCTCGACACTCGTCGGTGGTGCCGGCGGCAGGTCCTCCACGAGGGTCCGGAAGTCCTCCAAGAGCTCTGCTGTGATCGATGGCCAGTCGTGGAGAGCAGCTGTCTCGAGTCCTGCCGCGGCGAGCTTGGCCGCCAGCTGAGCGTCATTGAGGACTCGCCTGACCGCTGCAAGGAGAGCCTCGACGTCCTCGACAGGAGCGAGCAGGCAGTTCTCGCCGTTCTGGGCGTAAGCAAGGATGCCGCCGTTGTTGGTCGACACGACCGGCGTGCCGGAGGCCATCGCCTCGAGCGGCGCGAGCGGGAACGACTCGTAGCCCGACGTCCCCACGTAAACCGATGCCTCGCGGAGGTGCCGGGCAAGCGAGTCCTGCGGCGGAGCGACGACCGTTTCTCCGAGCTCGCCTCCCACGGGCTTGTCCTGAGTGATCCAGACGACGCCCACGTCCGGATGGCTGGCGGCGAGACCCTTTGCCACCCGCCGAGCCGTGTCGGTTCCCTTTGACGCGGTGCCGTCCCACCCGACGAAGACGACTTCGCCCTTGGCCGGCTTCTCCGTGAGGGGATGGAAGATCTCGGTGTCGACAGCGCTGACTATCCGGTGGGCAAAGACCCCGTAGCGCTCGGCGAGGGCGTTCTCGGCCGATTCCCCTACCGTGATCGTCCAGTCGGCCGACCCGAGCGACGCCTCGACGACCGGCCTCAGATCCGCAGGGACATCGTCATAGAGGTGGAAGTCGCCTTGCTCGAAGTGCACCACCGGGGCGATTCCGAGGCGGCGGGCCGGGACGATCTCGTCCCAGTAGCCAGCGACGATGACGTCGCACGGCGGCACCGACTGGCAGAGCTGGTGGCCGAACGGCACCTGGACGAAGTCAGCCACGAGGTCGGACCATTCCGGTCTGGGAAAGTGCGAGAGGACCGTGACCCGCGCCCCGAGACGGCAAAGGTGGTTCGCGTGCTCGAGAAGGACGCGTGTTGTTTCTCCGGTCCCGGTTCGTGGAAGCAGGTAGACGATCCGCAACGGTTCGGCGCCCCGGCCCGTGCGGAAGAGCGGGGGAAGGTCCTCGGCGGAGATGGCGGCCACCGCCGAGAGCTCGACGGCTCGGCCGGCGGCGACCGCTTCGTCCGGGCCGGGGAGGTTCATCAGAGCACCGAGTCGATCAGGCCAGCGGGTCGACCCGGTTCGATGCGGCGGCGAGCGTCGATCGACCTCATCGAGGAGACGACTTCTTCGATCCAGTTGCCGACCCGAGCCGCTACGCGGTTGGTTTCGACCAGCAGGGCGGCGGCGCGCTCTGTCTCCTCGGCCGGGACGGGCCCACTCGGCTGGCTGACGAGCAGCGTGGGCACGACGACGAGTTGTCTCTGGCCGAGCAATCTCGCGACCTTCTGGAGGTAGACCTCGAGGGCATCTAGGTACTCAGGCCATCCCGGTTGCTGCTCCACTGGCGGCACCTTTCTCTAGTTCGATGGCGACGGCTTGCGTCCAGGCGTCGTGCAGCGGGGCGATGATGCCTTGGCATTGCTCGATGACCCTCGGGTCCTTGAAGAGGTTCGCCTTTACGAGGAGCTCGACAAGAGTGTTGTAGAGACGGCGTAGGTTCTCTCCACCCTCGAACCCGGTGGGCCTGAGACCGGTCCGCAGGACGATGACGATCTTCTGGGCGTGCTGAAGGCACGCGTCGGCTTTCTCGTAGTCGTCGTCGGCGATGTACCGCTTGGCGAGCTCCACGTCGTTCGCCAGCCTGTCGTAGAGGCGCACGACGAGCATCGGGCCGGTGTTGACCGTCTTGGCCGCGGTGTCGGAGTAGGCGTTCGCGACGTCTTGTTCGGTTAGTGCCATGTGATCACTCTCCACTCGTGCTGCCGGAGGAACTGGAAGAAGCGTCTGACCCACCAGTGAGCGAGCCGAGGGAGTCCGACGACGTGCCGAACATGCTCGAGAGGTACGACGACTGGCTCTTCAGGGTGGCGAGGGTCGACTCGAGAGTGTTGAACTCGGCTTGCAGCTGCTGCTGTTGCTGGACGACGAGTTGCTGCTCGGCGGTGATCTGTGTACCGAGCTGCTTCGATGTGGTCTGCAGAGCGGTGATCTTCGAAGGGAGCTCACCATTTGGCGAGGCGGAGGCGCTCACCATCAGGTTCGCGAGCCCACCGGCGAGACCGGCGTTGTAGGTGAACTGCCCGAGGGAGGTCGACGATGTGATCCCCGGGGTCGTGACGAGAAGGGAGAGGCCGGCGAGGGTCGGGTCGGTGGTGGGCGCTGAGAGGGCCTGTCCGTCTCCTGAGGCGGCGACGCCGTTGATCGTGCCCGCCACGTCCGAACCGGCGAAGGACGAACCGACCAGCCCGAGTTGGTCCGATCCCGATGAGCTGACCGAGAAGGAGGCCTGTGATCCGTAGTCGCCCGAGGTGATCTGGAGCGAGTAGCCGGACCCGTTCTGGACCACCTGTGCCGAGAGGTCCAGTCCCGCCTGTGCGAAGGCGCTGTCGAGGCCGGAGCCGATCTGAGCGATCGACTCGCCCGCTGACACGCCGTAGCTCGCGCTCTGGCCGCCCGATCTGATTGTGTAATTCTCGGACGTCGCTGCCGTCGAGGCGGAGGAAGCAAAGCTCGCCGAGCCGGTGTCGGTCGCCTGCGAGGCGGACTGGCTCACGACCACGGCGTAGCTGCCGGGCTGGGTGCTGTCGTTGGCGTACACGAGGCCCACATCGCCGGTTCCAGCTGGTGAGCCCGAGCTCGGTGTGAAAGTGCCGCCCTGAGTGAACAACCGTGCAACAGCAGACGGGTTGTTCGCGTAGTCGGTGGCGAAGGTGGAGGCGTCGAAGTTGATCTGGCCCGTCTTCGCGTCGAGCGACAGTCCGGCGGCGCTGCCCGCTGTGCCGGTGTCCGCCACCCCGGAGGTGCCGATCGCCTGTCCCACCGTGGCGAGGATCTGCTGGGCGAGACCCGTCAGCGCGAAGTCGCCGTTCAGCGTTCCGGCGGTGTTGGTGGTCTGGTTGTAGGCGGTGTCGGTCGAGATCGTCTGAAGGACCGTGTTCGCCGCCGTCACGAAGGTCTGGACGAGGTTCGCGGCGGCTTGTCCGTCCGGGCTGACAGTCACGGTCACGGGCGACGAGGTGACCCCTTGCAGTGCGATGCTCACGCCCGGCATGACTCCTGTGAGAGTGTTCGAAGCCGAGTGCACCTCGTAGCCGCCTGAGCCTCCGAGACTTATGACGGCGTCCTGACCCGCGGTTGTCGTGATCATGGAGCCGAGACCGGAGCCCGAGAAGGCCGAAGAGTCCACCGAGACGCCGTTAGCGGCACCTGTGGTGTCCGAGCTGATCGACAGGGCGTACTGGTTCTGACCGAGGTTGAGCGCCTCGGCGCTCACGCCGGCGTTCGCGGCGTTGAGGGCCGAGACGACCGAGGCCAGCGACCCGTTGCCGACCGAGATGTTCTGCGCTGTGATGCTGCCTACCGAGAGGCCGCCGGCCGTGAGGCTCGCCTGGAGCGTCCCTCCCGATCCCGAGTCGAGAGTCACAGGCGTCGTACCTGTCGCGGCGATGTCGGTGACGGTATTGGCCTGACCGTCGACGGTGATGATGCCGTCAGTCCCGCTGACGGCACTGCCGGCCGAAAGGCCGAGCACCTCGTTTGCCGAGCCTGTGCCGACCTGGAGGGTCGTCTGCGATCCTTGCTCGGTCGTGGCCAGCACCATCTGGCCCGTGCCGTTGACCTTAGCCGTGAGAAGCCCGCCCGAGGCCGTGGCGACGGCGGAGGCGAGCTGTTGGGCGGTATATGTCCCGCTGGCGATCGTGAACGAGCTGGCGGAGCCGTCGATCGAGACGTCGAGCTCGTCGTTCGCAGAGGTGATCTGTGTCGAGCCTGGGAGCGAGGAGGTGCCGGCGACGGTGGCACCGGCCGAAGCCTGGGTGACGGCGATCGTGTGGGCGCCGGTCGTGAGGCCCGCACCGGAGATCGATCCGATGCCGAGGCCGGAGCCGCCCGAGGCTATGAGGAGGTCGCCGCTGGCGACGACGTCGTTGACCGAGGCGACCGTGCCGTTAGAAACAAGCGTGTTCGCCGTGGCGAGCTGGTCGACCGAGAACGTCGTCGAACCGGGCGTCGCCCCGGTGCCGGTTGTCGCCGTTGCCACCGAGGAGTTGGAGCTGCTCGCCTTGACTGCACTCGAGAAAGCATCCGGAGCGCTCACCTGGTCTGCGGCTGTCTGCAGCGCCTGCAGCTGCTGCTCGATCGTCTGGTAGGCCGAGACCCGACTGTTGACAGTTGTCTGCTGGTCCTCGAGCTGGGTCAGGGGCGCCTCGTCGATCTGTAGGTAGGCGCTCATGATCTGCTCGGTGTCGAGCCCCGACTCGATCCCGGTGAAGGTGACGGGGGCCGTAGAACCGATGTCCGTCATGGTCTCTCCTCTGGCTCCTCAGTGAGCGAGCCGCGCCCGACACGCCACCCGGGCGCGGCTCGCCTCACTATTTGTCTTCCGCTTTCGCCGTCAGATCAGCTTGAGGGCCAGTTGCGGGAGCTGTTGGGCCTGGGACAGGACCGAGATGCCGGACTGCTCGAGGATCTGCAACGAGGTGAACTGCGACGTCGCCTGGGCGACGTTCACGTCGACGAGGTCCGCGTGGGCCGAGGTCAGGTTCTGCTGGGCGACGGTGACGTTGTTCGACAGGGCCTGGATCTGGTTCTGCGAAGAACCGAGAGCAGCCGCGGCGGACGCCAGCGAAGTGATGGCGGCCTGCACGGAGGCCATTGCTGCTTGGGCTCCGCCCACGGTGCTGATGTTCAGTCCCGAGACGTTGAGCCCGGCCGACGTCGTCGTCACGAGGTTGACGGCGACTTGATCGGCGGCTGCGTTCGCCGGGCCGACCTGGAAGGTCAACACGGTGTTCGAGCCGTTGAGGAGGGTGGCTCCGGCGTAGGTCGTCGACTGGGCAATCTGGTCGAGCTGCGCGATAAGGGACGCAAACTCCTGCTGGTCGGCGGCTCCGCCACTGCCCAGGCCGGTCGTGGTGTTCGCTGCCTGGGTCGCGATCGTGTTCGCCTGCTGGAGGATGGCCTCCTGCTGGTTTATCGCTCCCTGGGCGGTCTGCAGCACCGAGACCGCGGTCTGGGCGTTGTTCTCGGCGGCGCCGTAGCCGTTGATCTCTGACTGCAGGGACTGGGCAATCGAGTAGCCCGCCGGGTTGTCGGCCGCTGTCTGGATCTGCAGGCCGGAGCTCAACTGGCCAACTACGCTGGACAGCGCGACGTCCGTGGCGTCCAGGTTGTTCTCCGCCCCTAGGGCGGCGACGTTGTCGTTGATGAGCAGCATTGTCATGTCCTCCTTGACTGTCGTGGGCCGGTAACCGCACCGGTCCTCGGAAGGCCTTCCTTGGCCTGTCAATGCAAACGACCGATTCCCCTCTCGTCTTGCCTGATTCGGCCAGGTTTTCTTCCGGCCGTGCCGACCGCCCATGGTGACCCGATGGCAGTCCGAGTTACGACGGCGTCGTTAATAGAGAAACCGGCACCCGTGCGGCACCAGCCCGCGGTCACGGCACTGGAGGATGAGTGGCGCTCGTCTCGTTGTGCATGATCATGAAGAACGAGGAGGACGAGCTTCCTCTCGTGATCGCCTCCGCGGCCGGCCTGGCCGACGAGATCGTGATCTACGACACGGGCTCGACCGACCGATCCGTCGCTCTGGCACGCGAGCTCGGTGCCACCGTCATCGAGGGGTACTGGGACGACGACTTCTCCCGAGCCCGAAACGAGGCACTCCGGCATTGTGAGGGCGACTGGATCCTCTGGCTCGACGCTGACGAGGCGATCCACGGTGACAAAACTGCGTTCCGCGCTCGACTCGCGAGCGAGCGGATCTTCGATAGTTACACCGTGTCGATCGAGTCCATCGAGGGCGGCGGGCTCGGCGTGAGATCGGCTTTTCACACCGTGCGGGTGTTCCGTCGCCAGAAATGTCACTGGCACGGGCCCATCCACGAACAGATCGGGCTCTGTGACGGTGACGGCCACCCTGCCACGACTGCCTGCTCGGAGCTACGGATCCTCCATCGCGGCTACACGACGCTGAAGGCGCAGTCAAAGGACTTGGTCGAACGGAACATGCGGATCGCCCAGCGCGCGCTCGACGATCCCGAAGTCGATCGCTCGCGGGCGCTGTTCGACTACGGTCGTACTCTCGCCGAAGCTGAAGACCCACGCCTGGCGATCGCACCGCTGCGGGAAGCCGCCGAAACGACACCGTCCCCAGTCGTGAGACGAACCGCCTTGAGATCGATCTTCTATGTCCATCTCGCACACAACGAGTTCGACGAGGCGTCCAAGGTCATAGAGGAGCTGCGAGAGGGGCTCACCAAGACGATCGCAGCCGATGTTCTGGATGTGACGCTCCACTCGGCCAAGAAGGACCACGAGGCCTGTCTCGAGGCGATCGACCGTCTGCCCTTTGCTGACACCGACGAGGACGGGTGGGAGATCGGCCGTGCGTCAGTCGCTTGGGCCAAGGCGCAAGCCCTCGAGGCGCTTGGTCGTCCTGGAGAAGCCGCAGACGCATTGCTCGACGCGCTGAGAACGCACGCCCAGCTCGACGTGAGCCTCGAGTCGCTAGTGGAGTTGTTGCACAAGGCCGGGCGGAGCACCTCGGAGATCGCCCAAAGAGCGCGACCCGAGTCGATGCCGATTCTCGTCGCGATGGCGAGCCGCCTCCGGACGCCTGAGGCGGACGAAGTGCTGGCGTCGTTCACCGAGACTTACCCGGATCGCCGCGAGCCCCTTGCCGCGGCTCGCGACATGGCGGCGAAGCTGGACGTCCCACGGGCCATGTGGTGGTCGAACCGCTTCCGGCGCGCCGGCCTTGCCGGAATGTGCCCCCTTGTCACCATCACCCGGGACCAGGCGCTCGAGCCCATGTTCCGGCTGCTCGCCGCCGCCGGAGGCTATTTGTCCTTCCGAGACCAGCGCCTCGTACTGCCGGCACGCGCGGCGCTCGAGGCCGTTCCTGCCGAGCATCGCGCCGGCGCCATCGAGCAGGTGCACGGGATCTCACCTGAGCTTGCCGGTCTCCTGTCGACAACCACCCAGGCCGTCCAGCTGTCGAGGCGGGGGGTGCCCTGCGAGGGCTACCTGGCCCTCTCCACCCGGCCACGCGCAGCTGGCGACACCGGAGACGACGGCGATGGAGTTGGCAGCGTCACAGTTGGCGGTTCCGGAGACGGCGGCGATGGAGTTGGCAGCGCCACAGTTGGCGGCTCCGGAGACGGCGGCGGCGGTGGTGGCACAGGCGATCTCACAGTTGTCGACCCCGGTAAGTTGCCGCTCGGCGCGGCGACTGTGCACGTGCTGTTGGCCGAGGACGTCCTTTCCTCGGTGCCGCACGAGCGCTCGGGAGGGGTCCTGCTCGAGTGGGCGCGGGTTCTTTGCGACGGCGGGCGCCTCCGGCTCGAGGTGCCGAACATCGAAGCGGTCCCCGGTCTGCTTGCCAGCGGCCAGACGGCCGAGCTCCGCCGACTCCTGTTCGGGGGGCGCCGTTTCGGCGAGGACGGGGCCGGGGAAGCCAACGCAGACGCCTGGTCGCCCGACGAGCTCGTCGCAAGCCTGCAGAGCGCCGGGCTCGTGGTCGAGGAGATCAGCGCCGGCGCCATCATCGCCGTCTCCGCCCGGCGCGCGGCGGTGGTGGCGAAACGGGCGACCGGCGAAGTTCCCACCGTCTGTGTGCTCGTCACGGCTGCTGACGGGGCCGGCGACCTGCTCTGCCGGCTACGTGCCCTTTCTACGACGGATTCCGGCATCGATTTCGAGACCGTCGTTCTCCTGAACGGGCCGGACGAAGGCTCTCTCGCTCTCACCGCGGCTTTGGAGGGCGACGTCACGACGGCGGTCAGCCCGGTGAGGCTGGACGCGTCGGCCGCCATCGATGAAGCGGCCCGGCTCGCCCGGGCAGAGACGCTCGTCGTCCTGTCGCGGCGCGCCCGGCCTGTACACGGGTGGCTCGGACGTCTAGTTGCCCCTCTTGGCGACCCGACGGTCGCAGTGAGCTGCGCGGCTGTCGTCGATGAGCGCGAGCTGGTCGTCCACGCCGGGTTCGACCTCGTAGGGGACCCTGCCGCGCCGGCCCTTGACGCCGTGCCGCGCTGTGCTTACTTGCGGGCCGAGGTCGCGCTCGACTCCGACGCGGACGTCGACGCCATCGGCGCGGAGGCCTTCGCCGTCCGCCGCGAGCTTTGGGAGGAGCTCAGGGGCTTGGCCCCGGGCTGGTCAGAGGGCGACGCCGTCATCGACATGAGCCTGCGGGCCCGCAAGCGCGGCCTGCGTTGCGTCATGGCGGCCGGTTGCACCGTGACGGCCGAGCCGCCAGACGCCGAGCCGCCAGAGGAGGATGCTCAAAGTCGCGAGCGGCTGGCATGGCACTGGGCCGGGCGCACAGCCTTGCGACCGCCACGGGCGCCGCACGTCTCGGCCTCGTCGCTCATGCCCACCTCGACGCTCATCGAGCGTGTCTCGACGGTCATGGCCGTGCCGGCGAACCCTCGCTCCGGCGGCGTGAACCTGGTCGGGGACTTCGAGGACTCGCGAGTTCGTTCGTACGCCGCCGCGCTGTCAGGAGCTGGCATGCGCCTCTCACGGCTGCAGTGGGCGGGCGGCGTTCCCTCCAGGATCGAGCAAGACACCCCATTCGCCTACTCGACCACGCTGCTGGTTCTCGACGGCGACCAGCTCGTGGACTACGTGGGAGAGGTAGGCCTCGACACCTTGCGCAGCCGGCGCACGATCATCGCCTGGGAGTGGCCGCTTGCCCAGCCGTCGGCGAGCGTCGCCGCGGAGGCGGCAATGGTCGGAGAGGTCTGGGCGCCGAGCTCGTTCGCCGAGAAGGCCCTCAAGTCGGTGGCGCCGCGACCGGTCTTTCTCGTCCCGCCTCCGATCGTTATCCCCAAGAACGTGTCGAGGGCCGATGCAGGCCTGCCAGACGGCTTCGTCTTCGCGGCCGTGGCGCGCCTCGGACGGTGCCGGCCCGGGGACGAAGCGCTCGCCAACCCAAGGGGCGCCATCGAGGCCTTCACGGGCGCCTTTCCTCCCGGCTCGGGGCCGGTGCTCTCCGTCGTGCTGCTGGGTCGCAAGACCCGGGCGATCGCCGAGGCGTGCCTGTCGGCGGCTGAGGGACGCCCGGACGTGCTCGTGATCGAGACCGGCGACACGGCCACCGCCGACGCCGCCAGCGTGACGGCCGACTGCCTTGTCTCGCTTCACCGCTCGAGCTCTTTCGGGCCCGGTCTTGCCCTGGCCATGGCCGTGGGCTGTCCGGTCGTGGCGACCGGCTATGGCGGGCCGATGGACTTCCTGAGCGAGGAGTACGCCGAGCTCGTGCCGTACACGATCACGGCGACTGACGCCGCCGCGTATCCCTTCCCAGCCGGCACCGAGTGGGCGGAGCCTCACATCGATGCCGCCGCGGCCGCATTGCGCTCGGTGCACGAGGACTATGAGCGGGCACGTCGCAAGGCCTGGCGCGGACGCATCGAGGTGACCCGCCAGTGCGGTCCGAAAGCGGCGGCTCGCGCGCTGCGAAGACGGCTGGGCGAGGCGGCCTTCGCCTCCGTCGAGGCGCGTCGCCGTGACCGGATGGGAGCTGCCCGCTAACGAGCGGGGCACGGCACGCCGGTGGGAAACCTGGCGCAGCCAAGATTTTGACTCCTTTTCACTCAGAATGTCACTGAGAGTGGTGACACCACTACTAATAGCGCGCACGGTGTGCTATAAGTGTCATGAGGGACTCGGAAACCGTTGGCTGACGGTCAGGAGCCCGTCATTTCATTGAGTTATCAGGGCTCAGCCACGTGGTGGCAGATGCAAAGGAGGAGCCTGAGATGGCCGTACACACTCGATCAGTGTGCTCCCGGCACAAGACCCTGGATCAGATCTGGGATAGGTACGGCACGGACAGGGACCTCGTTTATCGCAACGAGCTTGTCGTCGCCTACCAGACACTTGTCAACGAGACGGTCCAGCGGCTCCCGGCCTACATCCTTGGCTACTGGGAGGCGGACGACCTCCGGAGCTTCGGCCAGGACGGCCTCGTCCGAGCGATCATGCGTTGGAGCGGCCCCGACAACTCGAAGTTCGAGCAGTACGCTCGGCGCTGCATCAGAGGGGCGATCTTCGACGAGCTGCGACGTCTCGACTGGATGCCTCGCACGGCCCGTCGCCGCGTGATCTCCTACCGGACGACCTATGACTCGCTAGTCGTCGAGCTCGGTCGCAACCCCAGTCCCGAAGAGGTCTGCACGGCCATGGGACTAACAGGCCGGCAGGCGACGGAGCTCATGAGCGAGCTCAACGCCTCCCAGCTGCTGCACCTCGAGGGCCGCGCCGCCCCGCAGGCCCGCAACGACGGTGGCTTCCTCGACGTCATCACAGACGAGGGCGCCGAGCCGGAGGCCGAGATTCTCGCCTCGGCCGAGCTCGAGGCTCTCAACGAGGCGATGGAGACGCTCAGCGAGCGCGAGCACACGGTCTTGTTTCTCGCCTTCTTCGGGGGGCTGACCCAGGAACAGATCGGCCGCATCATCAGGGTGGGGGGACCGCAGGTGTGCAAGATCCACAGCTGCGCGCTTCGCAAGCTGCGTTCTGTCCTGGGTCCGAGCCGGACCGGGCTGGAACAGGCACTCGCCAGCTGATCCGGCGATGGAGAGCGAACTTCATTTCAGGGGGGACGGCAAGGTCGTCAGCAGATGACGACCGTTGCCGAAACGCCGATCCGTTCTTCGGTGTTCTCCGAGTGCTCTCACTACCGGTACCTGCTCACCGAGGATTGGGGACCCGGAGATCGTTCCATCACCTGGGTCATGCTGAACCCTCCGGGTGACGCGACCCTCGAGGACCAGACGACCCGTCATGTCGGCAGCTTCTCCCGGCACTGGGGCTACGACCGGTTGGCGATCGTCAATCTCTTTGCTTTCCAGGCCTTAGAGCCCGAACAGCTTTCGGGGGTCGAGGATCCGGTCGGGCCGAAGAACCGGTGGTTCGTACATCAGGCGGTGACCAGCGCCGAGCTTGTCGTCGTGGGCTGGGGCGACGGGCTCCTGTCCGCCGGTTCGAGACCAAAGACGCTTGACGACCTTGTCGAGCTGCGCCGCGCAAATGCCGCGATGCTCTGTTTCGGTCTCACGACCGCGGGCAACCCGCTCCACCCGGCCCGGATTCCCGACTCGATGATCCCGGTCGTCTGGACGGCCCGATAGGAGGAGCCTGTGTCACGGGCCTGAGCAGCTCGTCAATGGTGTGATTCTCGCCGAAGTGGTGGCCGGCCAGTATCTCGCCGAAGTGGTGGCCGGCCAGTATCTCGCCGCAGTGGTGGCCGGCCAGTTCTGGCTCATCATGATTATCGGCACCTGGATGGGGCAAGGCGGGAGAGCACCATGTTCAGGGCGATACAGGGATGGCGATACAGGGAGGGCGATACAGGGAGGGCGATACAGGGATACTGATCGAATGCCCGGCGATGCAGCACGTGCTGGAGCATGACGGTATTGACCACCATCCAGGTCAAGATCATCCCGAGCGCGTTCCCAGAGGCTTCGGTCGTCGTGAACCTCCTTGGAGCGGAATGACCGTGCGACTCCCGGTGGTGCCACGGGAACCACCTGCCGCCCGAACCGCGCCGTGCGACCCACCTGGGGACGGTTTCGGCAGTGCTCACGGCCATCGGCGGTGCCTGTCTTTATATCCCGACATCTCGGGCGGGTCGTCAGTTGACCTGCCAGCGCGCTCCGGGTGGGCTTGTCCTGGCCGGCACCTTGGGTACCCCGATATAGCCTAAAGGTCATGAATCGTCACGCCCGGCCCTGGCTCGCGGCCGCCGAGCGGCCCGGCCGTGACGGATCCTGGCTCGTGCTCTGCCACCGGCCGTGGCTGCAAAACGCGCGGTCGGTCCCTGCTCGGACGAGCACGGAACTTCCTGTCGGGCTCCGCGAGCCTTGAAAGCCGCAGCTTCGGCGCTGATCGATCGGCAAGCGCACTCACGTCGTCGATGGCTCGTCCTCGGGATCCTGGCCGTCTGGGGTCCTGGCCTCGTCGTCATGCTCGCCGACACCGATGCCGGGAGCCTGATAACCGCGGCCCAGTCAGGTTCCGAGTGGGGTTACCGGATGGTCCTCCCCCAGATCGTGCTCATCCCGATCCTTTACGTGGTCCAGGAGATGACGGTCCGCCTCGGCATCCTCACGAACAAGGGCCACGGCGCTCTCATCCGGGCCACCTTCGGGCGTGGATGGGCGCTGGTGGCGGCCCTGCCTCTCTTCGCGTCCGGCATCGGGGCCCTGTTCACCGAGTACGCCGGCGTCGCCGGGGTGGGCGAGCTCGTCGGTGTCCCCCGCACGCTGACGGTCCCCGTGGCGGCGGCGTTCCTGATCGGTGTCTCGATGACCGGCAGTTACCGGCGCGCCGAGCGCATCGGCATCGGCCTCGGGCTCGCGGAGCTCGTCTTCATCCCGGCCGTCGTGATGGCGCACCCGAACCTCGGCGCCATCGCCCGGGGTCTCGGGCACGTGCCACTCGGCAACAGCTCGTACATGTTCCTGCTGGCCGCCAACGTCGGTGCCGTGATCATGCCTTGGATGATCTTCTATCAGCAGGGGGCGGTGCTCGACAAAGGACTGAAGCCTTCGAACATCCCGAGCGAGCGCCGGGACACGGCCGTAGGCGCAGGACTCACCCAGGTGATCATGATCGCGGTGGTGCTGGCCTTCGCGGCCACCGTGGGTCGCACGCACCCGGGCGTGTCGCTCCACTCCGTGACGGACATGTCCTCGGCGCTGCGACCCTTCGTCGGCGCCGTCGGGGCGAAGGTGCTACTCGGGACCGCAGTGCTCGGTGCCGCCCTGGTCGCAGCTCTCGTGGCGTCCTTGGCCGGGGCATGGGGGATCGCCGAGGTATTCGGATGGCCTCACACCCTCAACGAGCGGCCGGATCGAAACACGGCGAAGTTCTACATCACCTACTGCTCCGCTCACGTCCTCGGCGCGGTCATCGTGCTGTGCAGTCTGAACCTCGTCCGGCTGGTCATCGACGTGGAGGTGATGAACGCTTTCTTGCTGCCGATCGTGCTCGGCTTCTTGCTGGTTCTCGAAGCACGAGCCCTGCCGAGCGAGCACCGGATGCACGGAGCTCGCCGAGTCGTCGCGACCGGGCTCTGCCTGGTCGTCATCGGTTTCGGGTTCTACCTGGTGCCGGCGACTCTCGGATGGGTATAGCTCTCCCGAAGAGCCCCGCCGGGAACTGACGTCGAGCCCACGAAGGAGCCCCGCCGGGAACTGACGGCGAGCCCACGAAGGAGCTTTCGCGCGACCGGCGAAGCTCGCGTGGCTTGGTAGCGTGCTCGGCATGCCCATCGCGGTGTGCTCCTTCGTGCTCGACTCGTTCGACGAAGAGCCTCCTTTCATGGAGGATCCCGGAGTGCAGTACGCCCGGGTCCGGATAGCCAAGACGTTCCGGGGCGACATCGAGGCTCACAGCACCGTAGAGATGCTCTCGGTGCGCGCCGAGAACGGCAGCGCCGGCTATGTGGCCGTGGAACGCATCTCGGGGTCCGTGCACGGGCGGTCGGGCAGCTTCGCCCTTCTGCATATCGGGACCATGGCGGGCGAGAACCAATGGGCGCGGTGGCCCATCGTGACGGGCTCGGGGACCGGGGAACTCGCGCGGATCACCGGTGAGGGCCGGATCGAGATCTCGGCCGAAGGCGAGCACCAGCTTCACCTCGACTACGAGCTTTCTTGACCCGGTGTCTGATCGACTTCGTGCTGCCGGAGGGTTGGTCGTTTCTTGTCGGGCCCGAAGATGATGGGCCGGACCCTCGGCAATCGATGAGGGTTTCTCGAGGGAAAGGGAGGTCGACGAGGATATGACAGACTCGCTGCTAGCACAGACGATCAGCCTGAGGGGTCACGGCGGCGACGAGATCGAGGCCTATCTCGCCCAGCCGCTCGACGAGGGCGACCGCTTCGGCGGTGTGGTGGTGATTCACCACATGCCCGGCTACGACCAAGGAATGAAGGAGATCACGCGGAGATTCGCCGCGCACGGATACCTGGCAGTCTGCCCGAACCTCTACAGCCGTGAGGCACCAGGAGCCGCGCCGGACGACGCCGCGGCCGTCGTTCGGGCTCGCGGAGGAGTGCCCGATGATCGGCTCGTCGGCGATGTCCAAGGCTGTGTCAGCCTTCTGAAGTCCCTCGAGTCCTCGAACGGACGTGCCGCCACGATCGGCTATTGCTCTGGCGGTCGACAGTCCTTCCTGGCCGCGTGCAGCCTTCCCCTCGACGCCGCGGTCGACTGCTACGGCGCCTTCGTCGTCGGGACGCCGCCCGAGGGCGCGCCCCTCAAAATCGGCCCCATCGTGCAAATGACAAAGGACCTGTCCTGCCCTCTGCTCGGGCTGTTCGGCGCCGAGGACCAGCATCCCTCACCGCAGGAGGTCGCCGAGCTGGAGGAGGCCTTGAAACAGGCCGGGAAGACTTATGAGTTCCACAGCTATGAAGGGGCCGGCCACGCCTTCTTCGCGACCGACCGCCCGAGCTACAGGCCCGAGGCCGCGAAGGACGGCTGGCAACGGATCTGGGCGTTTTTCGGCCGCTACCTGGCTACCAGCGGTTGAGGGACATTCGATGTGCACCTATCAGACAGAGAAACTGGAGCTGAACGGGTCTGGTAAAGGGCCGGAGGGTTGGTTCTCACTTTCCAGTGCGACGGTCTACTTCGACCATCCGGCGCATTATCCGGCCGAGCACAGCCTGAACATCGACTTTCTCAACCTCGACCGTGGCGCGCCCTCCAGGGTTGCCGTGGAGCTCGACCCGGCTTCGGCGCGGCGGCTGGCCCGGGTGATCCTCGAGACACTTCAGGCGGTGGGCGAGCCGTAAACGTTCGCGGGAGCCTACGGCTTGCAGCATCGGTCGCGGCCGTGGCCTGTGCCGTGTGGCCGCGCCGTGTGGCCGCGCCGTGTGGCCCGCGGCCGTGGCCTGCGCCGTGTGGCCTGCGGCGTGCGGTACTCGGCGCCAGCCACCGCCATGTGGCCCGCGGCCGTGGCCTGCGCCATGTGACCCGCGGCTCAGAGGTCGGCGTAGATGTCGATGCCGTTGAACTCCTCGAACCCGAGCTTCGAGTACAGGCGGGCCGCGTTCGCCGAATCCGTCTGCAAATGGGCGAACCAGGCGCCATCTTCGAAGCCAGACGTCAAGAGCCACGTCAACAGCGCTGCAGCTATGCCCCTTCGACGTACGGCCGGGAGCACCCCGATGCCGCCGACGTAGAGGCTCGGCCCAGCATCGCCGTCGCACCTAGTGGCGTAGCCCGTCGCGACGGGCTGGCCGTCGAGCTCGCCAATGGCGAGTTCAACCTCAGCCGAGATGCAGAGCGGCTCCAACCATGCGCGCGAGACGGCGACGGGAGAGCCGAACGCGCCGCTGTCGATGGAGGCCACAGTCTCGACATCTCCGCTGCCGGCGCGACGGAGCACCAGCCCGGAGGGCGCGGGCGCTATTGAGAAGGAGGACGGCACTGTCGCCATGAGCCGTTGCGTCCGGAAATGTCGCCCGTGAGGCCAGGACGATCCGGACGGCACGATGGCTCCCCAGGAAAGGTTGCGCTTGCGGTACCACGCCCGGGCCCTGACTATGTTCTTGTCCGCCAGGGCCGGGTCAGTCACGCAAGCAGCGTTGAAGTACGCGTACGGGAGCCCGCTGGCCATCAACCTCCATCCGCCAAACTCGGCGGTGCCGCCGCCATAGGGCTCCCATAGGCGTCCGTGCGCCTGCCAAGAGTCGGCATGGGCAGCGAAGACCTTGGATGAGTCAATCGTGTTCAAAGCCGAGATTCCCCCATCGGAGAGCTTGGTGACCGCCCAGATCGACCGAGCCAAGACGGCGACCAGACTAAGGGACCGTTGTCCGCGATTCAGGCTAGGCCGCGCGGTGCCGGACCGGGCCGGCTCAGGCGGCGTGGCTCGAGCCGTCGGTGCTCTGGTAGGTGGCGCCGTCGCCGGTTCCGCCGAACAGGCTTGGCTGCTCTGGCTCAAGGGGCCGTTGGGGC
>JBKQMT010000044.1:0-7383 GCA_052146595.1 Acidimicrobiales bacterium | reverse complement strand
GCGGGTGAACATCTGGCTCGGGTCGACGATGTAGATCGTGTGCATGCTCGGATCGGGCAGCTCGACGGGCGCCATGGCCCGCATCCTCAAGACGAAGAACCCCACGATGGGCGAGACGAGGACGGCGACCGACTCGGCGAAAAGGAGCCAGCGGCTCGTCGATGACGACGTCACCGAGACCGCGTTGTCAGGGGGCCGGCTGGGGCTGAGCACGGCGGCAACCTTACTTAGGGGCGCGCGAGCAGGCTTACTCGGGTGGTGCCCGAGCAGATGACTACACTCTCAGCGTGCTCAATGGGAAGCAGATCACCGTCGTGCTTCCTGCCTACAACGCTGCGGAAACTCTGAAACGGACCGTCGACGAGCTCGACCGCGACGTCGTCGACGACATCCTGCTCGTCGATGATGCCAGCACCGATGACACGATCGAGCGAGCCAGGCACCTAGGTCTCGTGTCGTTCCGGCACAAGGAGAACCGCGGCTACGGGGCCAATCAGAAGAGCTGCTACAAGGCCGCGCTGGCCCGCGGGGCGGACATAATCGTCATGGTCCACCCGGACTACCAGTACTCTCCGCTGCTGGTTCCTGCTCTGGCGGCGATGATCGCCTACGGAGAGTACGACTTCGTCCTCGGGTCTCGCATCCTCGCCCAGGACTCGATGGCGCGAGGGATGCCCGCCTACAAGTTCGTCGCCAACAGGTTCCTCACACTCTTCGAGAACGTGCTTCTCCGCCAGAAGCTGTCTGAGTACCACACCGGTCTTCGCGCTTACAGCCGAGACCTGCTGGAGGCGCTGCCTTTCCAGCGGAACTCCGACGACTTCGTCTTCGACAACCAGATGATCGCCCAGGCGGTCGCCTTCGGGGCGAGCATCGGCGAGCTTTCCTGCCCGACCCGCTACGCGCAGGACTCGTCTTCGATCAACTTCAGGCGCAGCGTCCGCTACGGGATCGGTGTGGTCCGGACCACCATTCAGTACCGATTGCACGCCAGCGGCATCCGGCGCTACCCGTTCCTCGAGGTGCCCTCGCGCGAGACCGCCACCTCGCGAGCGTAAGGAGCGGCCCCGCGAAGCCGCCTGGTCAGACGGTCTCCGCGAAGGCCTCGGTGAACTGGCTCTCGTACAACGCCGCATAGGCACCGTGGCGCGCCATGAGCTCGGCGTGGTTGCCCTGCTCGACGATGCGACCGTGGTCCATGACGACGATCGTGTCGGCGTTGCGGATCGTCGAGAGGCGGTGAGCGATGACGAAGCTTGTCCGCCCATGCCGCAGGCGGGCCATCGCTTCTTGGATGAGGACCTCGGTGCGAGTGTCGACGCTGCTCGTCGCCTCGTCGAGGATGAGGATCGTGGGGTTGGCGACGAACGCCCGAGCAATCGTGAGGAGCTGCTTTTGTCCCGAGGAGATGTTGGAGGCGTCCTCGTCGATCACTGTGTCGTATCCGTCCGGCTGAGTTCGCGCGAAGTGATCGACGTGCGCGGCCTCGGCGGCGGCCATGATCTCCTCTTTGGTGGCACCTTCGCGCCCGTAGGCGATGTTGTCCCGGATCGTCCCGGTGAACAGCCACGTGTCCTGCAGGACCATGCCGAACGCGCGTCTGACGTTGTCACGGGTGAGGTCGCGGGCGTCGACCTGGTCCATCAGGACGCGCCCCGAGTCGATCTCATAAAAGCGCATGAGCAAGTTGACGATCGTCGTCTTGCCTGCACCGGTGGGACCGACGATCGCGACCGTCTGACCCGGCAGGACGGAGAGGTTGAAGTCGGCGATGAGAGGTTGCGCGGGCTCGTAGCGGAAGTCCACGTGCTCGAGCTCGACACGTCCGTGCGGCTCGAGGACTGCGGGATGCAGGCTGTCCGGCTCCTCCTCTTCGGCGTCGAGCAGGTCGAAGACGCGTTCGGCCGAGGCAACTCCCGATTGCAGGAGGTTCATCTGGCTTGCTATCTGGGTGATAGGCATCGTGAACTGGCGTGAGTACTGGATGAAGGCCTGCACGTCTCCGAGCGACAGTGCCCCCGAGGCCACGCGGTAACCCCCGATGACGGCGATCGCCACGTAGTTCAAGTTGGCGAGGAACTGCATGGCCGGCTGGATCACGCCGGAAAGGAACTGCGCCCGAAAGCTCGACTCGTACAGCGGCTCGTTCTCTTCGTCAAACTTCTCCATAGCTGCGTCGCTCCGCCCGTACACCTGCACGAGGGCATGGCCCGTGTGCATCTCTTCGACATGGCCGTTCAAGGTCCCCGTGCGCGCCCACTGGGCGGCGAACTGCACCTGGGAGCGGCGTGCGATCAGGAATGTCATCACAATCGACAGCGGGACTGTTATGAGCGAGATGACAGCGAGCAACGGGCTGATCCAGAACATCATCGCGAGGACCCCGACGATCGTGAGCAGGGACATGAGGAGCTGGCTCAGGCCCTGCTGGAGCGTCGTGGTCAGGTTGTCGATGTCGTTGGTGACGCGGCTCAAGATGTCCCCGTGCGAGTGCTGGTCGAAGTACCGCAGCGGGAGCCGGGCCAGCTTGGCCTCCACGTCTTCGCGCAAGCGGTAGACGGTTCTCTGCGCCACCCCGGCCATCACGTAACCCTGGGCCCAGTTGAGAACGGCTCCGAACAGGTACACGAGCGCCGCCAAGCCGAGCAACTTGCCGAGGCGCTCGAAATCGACTCCGACTCCGGGCGTGAGGGTCATTCCGCTGACCATTTGGGCGAGCTGTCTCTCGCCCTTGGCCCGCAAGATGGCGATCACCTGCTGCTTGGTCACCCCCGCGGGTAGGCGCTTTCCTATGACGCCGTTGAACAAGACGTCAGTCGCGCTGCCGAGGATCTTCGGGCCGAAAACGGTGAAGGCCACGCTCCCAGATCCCATGATGACAACCGCCGCGATGCGGACCCGCTCGGGCCTCAGGCGACGGATGAGACGCCGGACGGACCCGCGAAAGTCCTTGGGCCGCTCGGCCGGCATCGACATACCGCGTCCCCCGCCGAAGCCTCCCCCCTGCCGCGCTCGCTGTTGCCCGGCGGGTGTGCTCACGCTGCTTCCTCGCCGAGCTGGGAGGCGACGATCTCGCGATACTCGGGGCAGGAGGACATGAGCTCCTCGTGCGGGCCGATTCCCACTACTCGCCCGTCGTCGAGGACGATGATCCGGTCGGCATGCAGGATCGTGCTGACCCGCTGCGCCACTATCAGAACGGTCGCGTCACTCGTCTCGAGACGTAGCGCGGCACGCAGCCTCGCGTCGGTACCTGCATCGAGAGCGGAGAAACAGTCGTCGAGCAGGTAGACGGCCGGCCGCTTCACGATCGCCCTTGCGATGGACAACCGTTGGCGCTGCCCGCCGGACACGTTCGTGCCTCCTTGGGTGATCGGAGCCTCGAGGCCGCCCGGCATGGCCGAGACGAAGTCCTTCGCCTGGGCCACCTCGAGCGCGTGCCACAGCTCTTCGTCGGTGGCGTCCGGCCGACCGAAACGCAGGTTGTCCGCCACGGTGCCGCTGAACAGGTACGCCTGTTGGGGACCATGCCGATCCTCGACCACAAGCGGTCGCGCGCCTGGTCCCGGACGTCGATCCCGTCCACGAGCACGGCGCCGCTCGTGACGTCGAACAGGCGGGGGATGAGGTTGAGCATCGTGGTCTTGCCCGAGCCCGTGCCTCCGATGACCGCCGTGGTGTCGCCGGGTAGGAGCGAGAACGACAGCCCGTGCAGCACCGGTTCCTCGCCGCCGGGGTACTCGAAGACGACATCTCGCAGCTCCACGATCCCCGTCGAGGACTGGGGGACGACAGGTTGCGGCGGGTCCTGGACCGCGGGCTCGGTGCGCAGCACCTCTTCGATCCGATCGGCGCTGGCGACGGCTCGTGGCAGGAGGATGACCATCATCATGGCGATCATCACCGACATGAGGATCTGAAGGATGTAGCTCAGGAAAGCCGTGAGGTTCCCGATCGGCATGCTCCCTTCGGCGATCAGGTGGCCGCCGAACCAGAACACGGCGACGCACGACAGGTTCATGACCGCCATGACCGTCGGCAGGGCGAGCGCGAACATGCGGTTCACCCGCAGGCCCGTGTTGGTCAGCGCCTCGTTCGCGTCCGCGAATCGCCGCCGTTCGTAGCCCGTGCGGATGAAAGCCCTTATGACGCGCACCCCGGTGATCTGCTCGCGAAGCACGAGGTTGACCCGGTCGATCCTGGACTGCATCGACCTGAACAACGGGACCGCCTTCCACATCAGGACCAAGACGATGACGAGCATCACCGGCACCACGACCAGGAGGAGTGACGAGAGCCTTACGTCCTCCCGCAGCGCCATGATCACGCCCCCGACACACATGATCGGTGCCAGGACCATGACCGTGAGAGCCATCTGCAAGAACAGCTGAATCTGTTGGACGTCGTTGGTATTGCGCGTGATGAGCGAAGGCGTTCCGAAGTGGTTTATCTCCTGCGCCGAGAAGCGTTGCACCGCCCTGAAGACGGCTCCACGGATGTCGCGGCCAACACCCATCGAGACCTTCGAGGCGAAGTACACGGCCACCACCGTGAGCGCGCATACGACGAAGGTGATCGCGAGCATCACTCCCCCGGTCGTCCAGATGTAGTGGACGTCGCCCGTGTCGATGCCGTTGTTGATGATGTCGGCGGTGAGGTTCGGCAGATAGAGGTTGGCGACCGCCTGGATCGCGAGCAGGACGATGACGAGCCACACCTGGCCGGCGTAGCGGCCGAGATAGCGACGCAAGAGGCCGATCAGCATCGGCTACTCGCCCCTGCCGGCATCTTCCAAATTGCGCTCCAATGAGGCTGCAAACCGCTCGAGCATGGCGGCAAAGGTCTTCAAGTCGGCTTCCTCCCAGCCCTCGAGCAAACGGTCGAACCACGCCCGCCGGGCCTCGAGCACGCGATCGATGATCGCCCGCCCGCTCGGAGTGAGCCCTATGCGCGTTGCGCGGCGATCCTCGGCGTCGGCTCGACGGGTCACGAGTCCCTCGCGCTCGAGTTGCTGGACCTTGCGGGTGACCGTCGGGGTGTCGACACCCAGCAACTCGGCGAGCGCCGTGACGCGTACTGGCTCCCCCTGCGCGTAGAGCATGTAGAGCAGGGCCGACCCGCCGCGGTCGAGCCGGACGCCCGCCGCTTGGATGAGCCGGTCGTGAACCCGGACCTGTCCCATGGCGCGAGCCACGGTCCAAAACGACGACCGGATATGGCTCACCGACTCCGGGGAGGACCTCAGCGGAGCTGCACTCGCCCCATTAGTTGCTTGCGGCACATAAGCATCTTAGGTGGTGACGCCCGGAGGCTGCAAACTGTCGTCCGAGTCCCGGCCGGGCGTTCCACCTGCGGCTCGGGCGCCTCTCGGGTCATGGATTCTCGCGCTCGGCACGCCTAGCAGGAAGGCGACCACGTCGGCCGCTTTGTAGCTCGACCGTTCGCCCCCGACCAGCTCGGGGAGGAACGACAGGTCCTGTCCGATGGTGGCGATGGGGGGCTCCACGGCTCCGACACGATGGCGCTGGCCGAGCCCGATGGCGGCGATCAACCCGTTGCACAGACAACGCCGGCCGGTCGTGTCCTCCATCTTCCCGCCCTTGCGCACGTAGGCGGAAGCAGGCTCGGCAGGACAGCGGTAGCCGAGCTCACCGTCTTGTGACAGGTACGGCACCCGCAGGTAACCGGCCTCGCAGATCCGACGGCGCCGCTCGTAGACCTCAGCCTCGGCGACAGTCCCCGGGAGGTCGGCGACCTTGAAGGGAAAGCCCGTGGGCGAGGCCACGGAATCGGTACGCACGTGCAGGGTGCCGGCAAGGGCGCCCTCCATCAAGGCCAGCTTCAAGGAGGCGTCCAAGCCGGACTCCTCGCACAGTGCGAACGCCGAGCCGACCTGGATGCCCGTCGCCCCGAGGTCGCGCGCTCGCGCGAGCAGTCCAGGGCCGGCATAGGCACCGGCAAGCCAGTACGGCAAGCCGAGCTCGTTCAGTCTCTCCAGGTCCACGTCGTCACGAGGGCCGTAGACGGGCTGCCCGTCCTCGTCAAGGGTGAGCACGCCCCGGGGTGGGGCGTTGTGGCCGCCCGCCACCGGTCCCTCGACGACGAACCCTTCAGGACGGGTTCGGGCATCGCGAGCGAGATAGGAGGCGAGCACGTGCGAGGCGACGATGGCGAGAAACCTCGGGCGACGAAGCTCGAGCTTGTTCCCCGCGACCTGCTCTGGGTCCACCGCAACGGTGAAACGACGGCCCCCGGCATCGAGCACGTCGACTGCCACCTCACCCGGCTGGCCCGCCGCCAACGAGTCGAGCAGAGCGGGGATCTCAGCGGGGATCCCGGCGCCGACGAGGACGTAGTCGACTCCGGCGAGCATGGCGCCGTAGGTCGCCGCCGGAGTCGCCATCTGTATCTTCTCGAGGTAGTTGACCCCGACCAGGCCTTCGTGTCCCTCCTTGGCGAGGAACACCTCCACGAAGTTGGCCACCACGACAAGCTCGGTGCCGCGCTGGCTCGGGCTCAGCGACAGACGCGGCACGAGCCGGAAGGGCTCCTCGGGTGCGAGACCATCCTCGACGAGGTAGCGATCCAGGATTCGTTGGGAGACTTCGGCGTTCGGGAAGCTGGCGAGCGCTCGGCGGATGTGACCACCCGGGTCTCCAAGCTGGAGTCGGCGGGCGAGAAGGGTGTCGAGCGCCACTCCCGAGACCACCCCGAGCTGGCCGGTCAGGGCGACAGCACGTGCCAAGCGCCAACCCGACACGCCGATGCCCATGCCGCCTTGGATGATCGGCGGCCAGTCGCCGAGCAGCTGGTCGGTCGTCAAGACCGGGCCCCGGCCGCCGCTCCGGGCGCGTCTCGCCCGTCTCGGAGCGTCCGGCACTCTTCAGCGATCTGAGGGACTTGGCTGGATGCCTCGATGCGACGGTCGATGCGACGAAAGGCTAGTCCACCGGTATTGGCGAATCCGGGCCACAACTTGTCCGCGAGATCTGGCGCCGGCCGCCGGCCGCCCCCTCAGCCGAATCGCGAGTGGGTGGCGCGCTTGGATCAGCTCAGCAGCCCGAACGCGCCCTCGGCGGCCTCGAGGCCCGCGAGCTCGACGGCAACCGATTCCTGCACGGGCTGTCTCGTGTCCTCGGTGAGGATGATGACGACGAAGCTCTGGTGGTGGTTGTCGCGAGCCAGGAAGCCGAGCGTCAGCACGCCGGGCTCGCTTCCGCCCTTGAACCGAATCCTCGGCCATATCTTCGCGTCCAGGTCGATCCCCCCGCTGTTGGTCGACAGCACCTCGTTGATCGGGCTCAGCCCGGGCTCGGCTTCGAGCTCGGCGAGCCCTACAAGAGCGCGGCACAGGTCATCGGCCGAGGCGAACCACTCGATTGA
>JBKQMT010000043.1:0-2711 GCA_052146595.1 Acidimicrobiales bacterium | reverse complement strand
ACTTTGCTGATACCCGGTGGCGGAATCGCCTCGCCAATCGTGATCAGACTGGGGGCACGACAGAAGCGACGGGATTGGATGGGGCCACCCACTCTCCGGTACCAAGGATTGGATGGAGCCACCCACTCTCCGGTACCAAGGAAATGTGGATGGCACCTTTCGTCCTGGTCCGGTCGCAGCCGTTGTCGGCGGCCGAGGTCGAGGAGTTGTACGCCTTCCTCCGGGAGCGGCGTCGGTCGAAGCCTACAGGCGATCCGAAATGAGAGGGGCCGGGCCGTGGAGACCCTGCTGCACGAGGTCCTGAGCAATGCCGGCTGGGCCACCGCATTGGCCCTGGGGGCGGCGTTGGCGGTTCCCCTGTTCCGGCAACGACCCGCCCTGATCCACGGGCTTTGGGTGCTGGTGCTGCTCAAGCTCGTGACGCCGTCGCTCGTGCATCTGACACCGACTCGGAACGCCGCACAGACGACGATCGAACACGCCGCCTCGCGCCTGCCGGCCCAGATCCCGAGAGCCGCCGCCGTCTCCGGGCAGCCTTTCGAGAAGGTGCCCGTCCCGCCGGAGGCGTCGGCGACGCGGCCTACCGAGGCCCAGGCAGAGGGACACGACCGTGTCGGCGCCAAGTCCTGGCCCTGGCGGATGACGGCGGTCGTGCTCTGGCTAGGGGGTGTGGCGGCGTGGTGGTTGGCCGTTGGCTTGCAGGTGTTCCGATTCCGCCGGCTCCTTCAGGCTGCCCGGCCAGCGCCCGAGGCTCTCTGCGCGCGTACCGCGCGGCTGGCGGCCCGCCTGGGCCTCCGTCATGCACCAGCCGTCTGGTTGGTGCCAGCCGGAGTGCCCCCCATGATCTGGGCGCCTATCGTACCGCCGAGAATGCTCCTGCCCGAGGGGCTATGGGAGCGCCTCGACGAACAACAACAAGACACCGTGCTGGCCCACGAGATGGCCCACCTCCGCCGGCGGGACCACTGGGTCCGCCGGCTCGAGGCGGTGGTCCTGGGTCTGTACTGGTGGGACCCTGTCGCCTGGTGGGCCCGCCACCAGGTCGAGCAGGCCGAGGAGCAGTGCTGCGATTCCTGGGTTCTCTGGGCGTTGCCGGAGGCCGCCGAGGCGTATGCCGAGGCGCTGGTGGCGACGGCGGTCTTCCTGTCCGGCCCGCGCAGGCCCTGGCCAGTAGGGGCCACCGGCGTGGGCCGAGTCCACCCATTACGGAGGAGGCTGAGCATGATCCTGCGCGATCCCGCAGTTGGCCTGATGGCACGCCCGGCGCCGAGGGCGGCACTGATCATCGGAGTCCTGTCCTTGCTGCTCTTGCCCGCCTGAGCGCCGGGTCGCCCGCCCAAATCGGCGCGGCCGGAGGTCACTCCTGAGGCGAGCGTATCCTCCCCGCCTGAAGGCGGGCAGGAGGCAAAGACTAAAGGAGTCGCTTCCATCCCAACGCAGCAGCCCGGTCAGGAACCACTGGGAAACTCGGCCGCCCCCGCCAGCGAGCGGAAGGTGGCGGTTAGCCAGCCGATCGTCCGCGAGGTTAGCGACTACGAAGACTTCAGTGGACGAGTTGATGCGGCC
Organism: Acidimicrobiales bacterium; assembly: GCA_052146595.1. Lineage (GTDB taxonomy): Bacteria > Actinomycetota > Acidimicrobiia > Acidimicrobiales > Bog-793 > Fen-455. Next base: position 1,145 of record JBKQMT010000043.1, on the reverse strand, counting down.
CAAACGATCGAGATTCGGGCCCGCGTCGGTGGCACCCTGGTCAAGGTCCATTATCAGGCCGAACAAACGGTCGAGAAGGGGAGTCCACTCTTCGAGATCGATCCCAGACCCTGCCTGCTCGAACTGGAGAAAGCCAAGGCGGAGCTCAAGCGCTCGGAGGTCCAGTTCAAGAGACGGTCCGCTGAAGCGGAGCGAGCGAAACTTTTGCAAGCAAATAAAGGCATTGCCCAGGAGGAGGTTGAGCGGATTGAGGCAGACCGGGACGAGGCTCAGGCGTCCTTGCGGATGGCGCAGGCAACGCGCGATCTCGCCGGTCTCAAGCTGGACTTTACAAGGATCACCGCTCCGATTCGAGGCAGACTCAGCCGCCCTCGGCTTGCTGAGGGAAACCTGGTGGTCGCCGAAACAAACGTCCTGGCCACGATCGAGACCTCGGACCCGATGTACGTCTACTTTGACGTCCCCGAGCGCACGGTATTGAGGCTCGCCCGCGCGAGGCGCGAGGGTCAGTCGAGGTCCTCCCTGGTGTCGGGGCTCCCGGTCATGGTACGCTTGGGTGATGAAGAGGACTTCCCGCACCGCGGGCGGGTCGATTCGGAAGACAATCGACTCGACGTTGACACTGGCACGCTCCGCTGCCGCGCGATTGTTTCCAACCCCGACGGGATCCTCTTGCCCGGCCTGTTTGCCTACGTACGACTGGTCTTTAGCGCTCCGTTCAAGGCCCTGCTGGTCGCGGAACGGGCCGTGCTGACCGTTCAGGGGCAGAAGTACTTGTACGTCGTCAATGATCGGGGTGTCACCGAGCTCCGCCCGGTCAAGCTCGGGATGGATCACGACGGCCTGCGGGCAGTGAATGAGGGCCTGAAGGATGACGAATGGGTCGTCGTCGATTCTTTGAACAGGGTGAAGCCCGGCATGACGATCAAGCCGGAGAAGGTCGCCATGCCGACTGGCTCCTCAACGCCCGGGGGACGGAAACAGGGACGCAGCTAGTATTGACAGGGGTCACGGCTATCTGGCAAGTTTCCTGCCCATGCCAAGAGCAGCGCGAAAAGCACCGGGCGGGCAGGTATACCATGTCTTCAACCGATCGGTCGGCAGGAAGCACCTCTTTGGCAAGAACGCCGCTTCGAGGCGTTTCA
>JBKQMT010000042.1:0-21393 GCA_052146595.1 Acidimicrobiales bacterium | reverse complement strand
CGGCTGTTCGAGATGATCGAGCTGCTGCGCCGTGACGGTGCCGCCGTGCTGTTCATCTCCCACCGTCTCCAGGAGGTCTTCGAGATCTGCCAGCGGGTGACGGTGATGCGCGACGGTCGCCACGTCTTCACCCGGCCGCTCGCCGGGCTGGTCGCAGACGACCTCGTCCAGGCGATGGTGGGGCGCGAGGTCGTTGACCGGGCTGCCGGTGGTGGCCAGCAGATGGGCGATGTGGTCCTCGATGTCGAGCACCTGAGCCGGGAGGGAGTCTTCACCGACGTGTCCTTTACCGTGCGCGCGGGTGAGATCGTCGTGCTGGCCGGCCTGGTCGGCTCTGGCCGGAGCGAGGTGGCGCGGGCCATCTTCGGGATCGACCACCGCGACACCGGGAGCGTGTCGATCAACGGACGACCGCTGCGATCGGGCTCGCCGATCGATGCCATCGCCGCCGGCGTCGGCTTCGTGCCCGAGGACCGGCGCCAACAAGGGCTGGTCATGGCGATGGCGATCGACCGCAACATCGCCCTTGCCTCCTATGACCACCTGAAACGTAAAGGGTTTGTCTGGGGCGCCCTCGAGCGGAGCTTCGCGGCTGACTGGGCGAGCCGGCTCCGCCTCAAGTACGGGCGGCTGACCGGCAACGCCTCCACGCTGTCGGGAGGCAACCAGCAAAAGCTCGTGCTTGCGAAATGGCTCGGACGGAGCCCGTCGCTGCTCATCGTCGATGAGCCGACTCGGGGCATCGACGTGGCGACCAAGGCTGAGGTCCACCGCCTCCTGGAGAGGCTCGCGGCCGAGGAGAGGGTCGCCGTCCTGATGATCTCGTCAGAGCTTCCCGAGGTCCTGCGGATGGGCAACCGGACCCTCGTCATGCGGGAGGGACGGCTCGTCGCCGAGTTCTCTCACAGTGAGGTTTCCGAGGAGCGCATCGTGGCCGCAGCCACGGGCCAGACCGAGATCGCCGAGAAGCGGGCCACGACCGGCACCGCCGGGGACGGCACGCCGTGAGTCCACGGCGCCCAACGGCGCCACCTGGAGCTGGTGGTTGAGATGACGGACACGAGCGCGAGCCTGGTGCAAGCTCCCGAGAGCCCGCAGCGGCTCGTCGACATGGTCTTCCGTCTCCGCGAGTACGGGATCATCGTCGTCCTCATCATCTTCATTGCCGTGACAACGGGCCTTCAGCCCCGGTTCCTGGGGCAGCAGAACATCAAGTTCGTGCTGCTCAACGCAACGATCTACGCCCTTTTGGCGCTCGGCGAGACCATGGTGGTGGTCAGCCGGCAGATGGACCTCTCTGTCGGATCGGTGCTGGGGCTGTCGGCCTACGTCTCCTCCAATCTCTTCGGGCAGGTGCACGGGATCCCGATCCCGGTCGTGTTCCTCGCCGGCATGGGGATCGGCCTCGTATGCGGGGTGTTCAACGGCGCCGTCACCGCCTTTGCCCGTGTACCGGGCCTGGTCGTGACGCTGGCCACCCTCTACATCATTCGAGGCATCGACATCTCGATCATCGGTGGCGGAGAGGTGGTCGCCAGTTCCCTGCCCGCCCACTTCTCTGCGATCGGCTCCGACTCGGTGGTCGGCATTCCCTACGTCACCATGGTCGTGGCGGTCGTCATCGCGGCCGGAACGTACTTTCTGCGCTCGTTCCGCTCAGGACGCGAGCTCTACGCCATCGGGTCGAATCCGGAGGCGGCCCGCCTGGTCGGAATCCCGATCGCGCGCCGGGTGTTCTCCGCCTACGTGGCCAGCGGTGCCATCGCCGGACTCGCCGGGGTCATCTGGGCGTCGTTCTACGGGACGGTCGATTCCACCGCCGGCAGCGGGTACGAGCTCACGGTCGTCACCGCGGTCGTGGTGGGCGGTGTCGCCATCTTCGGCGGCAGCGGGAGTGCGGCCGGCGCTGCGTTCGGCGCCCTGCTCCTGTCCACCATCGCCACCGCCCTCTACGCCCTCGGCGTCTCGCCGTTCTGGGATCCCGCCTTTGACGGTCTTCTCCTCGTCCTTGCCATCACGCTGGACCGGGGCATCGCCCTCCGGCTCGCCGAGGTCATGAGGAAAAGGACGTTCCGCCATGAGCCTTGAGCCCATGGCCAGCGCCGGCGTCTCGGCGGTGGAGGCACCACTTCCCGGTGCACAACAACCAGTGCCGCCGCTGACTTCTCCTCCCGCCGGCGAAACGGAGCCCGGTGGCACCAGGCTCGCCCGCTTCTCGCGCCTCCAGTTCCTCGCCCGCTGGGAGGTCGCCCTGTTCGCGACCTTCGTGGTCGTCTTCGCTGTCGGGCGGGTGCTGTCACCTCAGTTCCTCACGAATTACAACTTTTTCAACATGGGTCTCTCCAACGGCGAGCTGGCGATCATGGCCTTACCCATGACGCTGATCGTCGTCACCGGCGAGATCGACCTCTCGGTCTCGTCGACCCTCGGCCTGGGGAGCAGCCTGCTCGGACTCCTCTGGATGCACGGGTGGCCGATGCCCGCGATCATCGTCGTTGTCCTGATCTGCGGCGCCTTCCTGGGGGCTTTCAACGGTTTTCTCGTCACGCGCGTCGGCCTGCCGTCGATCGCCGTGACCATCGGCACGATGCTCCTCTACGCGGGTATCGCCGAGATCCTCCTCGGCTCGAACATCGTCTCGAACTTCCCCGCCTCCTACACCAACCTCGGGGTGTACGGCGTGCCCGGCATCGGCCTGTCCTACTCGACGGTGATCTTCTTCGGGTTGGCGATCATCTTCGGCGCCGTCCTCCACTTCACCCCCTTCGGCCGATCGCTCTTTGCCATGGGAGCCAATCAGGAAGCGGCGATCTTCTCGGGGATCCGGGTCAAGCGCACCAAGACCATCCTCTACATCGTCTCGGGCATCGTCTGTTCGGGCGCAGGGATCCTCTACACCTTCCGGCTCTCCACTGCCGAGTACGACAACGGGACGGGCCTGGTCCTTTCCGTGGTGGCCATCGTCTTGTTGGGAGGCGTTTCCATCTTCGGCGGCAAGGGCTCGATGATCGGGGTCGTCTTTGCCGTGCTCATCTACTCCGGCCTGCTGGATGCGCTGCTGCTGACCGGCTTTCCCCAGCAGGCGAGCGGCATCGTCATAGGTGGGCTGCTCCTCCTCAGCGTGCTGGTGCCCAGCATGCCTGAGTTCCGCTCCCGTCTGCGCGCGGGACGTCACCGCCCTCGAGCAAAGGCATCCGAGGTGGGCACTGCCCACAGCGGATCTGTGGTCCAGCCGCTCGTGTCAGATGACAGCAGCAACAAAGTCGGACAGGGAGGGTCCTCTATTTGAGCTGATCCGGGGCGGCTCCCCTCTTCCAGCCGAAATATGGCCCGCGCGGCGAGTTCTCAGTTCTGCGAGAATTGAAGTCGTGGGAAGTTGGGTCAATGCCGTGAAATGAATTCGCTTCAGGCTCAACGAGAAAGAGAGATAGCGAGCGCTCAGATCGTTGTGAGTGAACCACCAGTAATTCGCGTGGTCCGGGCCTTCACCTTTCCCTATTGAAGAGCCTATTGCGGATCAGTTAATGCAGATGTACAGTTCTGTATAGTTGCATGTTTTATTAGCTGCAACCTAACCGATTATGTCGGTTCTAACTGGAATGGAGGGATTCAGTTGATGCACAACTCCACCAAGAGCGGTCCGCGAAGGATGTCGCTGCTGTGCGCGGTGACGGTCGGCCTTGCGATAGCCAGCATGGTCGCCGTGTCCGGCGTGGCGACGGCATCCTCGCCTCGGGCCGTCAAGGCAACGCGGCCCCTGGAGAAGAACCTCAAGGTCTTTGTCATCCCCAAGAACCTCGGCAACTCGTACTTCACAACGGCCGATAGCTACAACAGCGGCGGAGCCCTCTACGCCTTGAAGAAGCTGGGCGAGGTGGGCACCGAGACCAGCGGGACGGCTGCGACGCCGAGCTCGCAGATTCCCGCCATCGAGGGAGCGATCACCAAGGGCGCCAACATACTGATCGTTTCGGCCACCGACCCGGACGCGCTCTGCCCGACGCTCAAGGGAGCGATGGCGAGAGGGGTCACGGTCGTCACCTACGACTCTGACGCGCCCGCCTGCCGCGACCTTTGGATCGAGCAGGCGACCTCGCAGGGCATCGGCGACATCGAAGTCGACATCATCGCCAAGGAGATGGGCGACGCCGGTCAGCTCGCCATCGTCTCGGCAGCTCCCACGGCCACGAACCAGAACGCCTGGATCGGGTACATGAAGCAAGAGCTCAAGAAGTACCCCAAGATTCAGCTCGTCAAGATCGTCTACGGGATGGACGACACGGCCACGTCGACGACGGTCACCGAAGGCCTGCTCACGGCCTACCCGAACCTGAAGGGAATCATCTCGCCGACCACCGTCGGGGTAGCTGCCGCGGCAGCCGTGCTGGACACGGCCAAGTACAGGGGCATCGTCCACCTGACCGGCCTGGGGACACCCCTTGCCATGAAGAAGTACGTCTTGGACGGGACCTGCCCGCAGTTCGCCCTTTGGAACCCGGCCCAGCTCGGCTACCTCGCCGCCTACGCGGCCGTCAACTACGCCTCTGGGGTCATCACCAACGCCCCTGGGCAGAGCTTCTCAGCCGGCAAGCTGGGCAAGTACACGGTCGGAGCTGGCGACACGGTCCTTCTCGGACTGCCCTTCATCTTCAACAAGTCGAACATCGCTCAGTTCCACTTCTAGAGGAGTCCCGGAGGGCGCAGGCTCTGGCCTGCGCCCTCCGCCTCCCCCGACCCTTTCCTCCTATGCAACGGATCTGTTTCCATCTCCGAGTGAACCCGGACCGCCTTGGCGAGTACCAAGAGCGCCATGCCTCGGTGTGGCCCGAGATGCGAGAAGCGCTTCGGACTGCTGGTTGGCACAACTACTCGCTCTTCCTCGATCCGACCGGCCTCCTCACGGGCTATTTCGAGTGCGAGGACCTGGGGCAGGCTCAGCGGGCGATGGAAGCGACCTCGGTGAACGCACGCTGGCAGGCCGAGATGGCCGACTACTTCGTCGGGCTGGGAGGCGAACCTCCCGACCGCGGCATCGTGCCCATCCCGGAGATCTTCCACCTTGACTGACAGCCGCCCAGCGCTGGACGCCTCCGCCCACCACGAGAAGAGAAGATGAGGAAATGACCAACCTATCTGCGGTTCGAGAAGCTCTGCGCCGGCAGCGGATCGAGACTCCCTCTTGGGCCTATGGCAACTCCGGCACCCGGTTCAAGGTGTTCCCCCAACCGGGGGTGGCACGCAACCCCTATGAGAAGATCGAGGACGCCGCCCAGGTCAACCGCTTCACCGGCGTCGCTCCGTCGGTTGCCCTGCACATCCCCTGGGACCGCGTCGAGGACTACGAGGACCTGGCCGAGCATGCCCAGGGCGTCGGGATCGAGATCGGCGCCATCAACCCCAACGTCTTCCAGGAGCTCGATTACAAGCTCGGCAGCGTCTGCAACCCGGACCCGGCCGTTCGCAAGCACGCCATCGGGCACCTGCTCGAGTGTGTCGAGGTGGCAGAGGCGACCGGGTCGAGGATCCTCAGCTTGTGGTTCGCCGACGGCACCAACTACCCCGGCCAGGACAGCATCACGAGGCGCCAGGACTGCATGGCCGAAGCCCTGGCCGCCGTTTACGGGGCCCTCCCCGGGGGGATGAGGCTGCTGCTCGAGTACAAGTTCTTCGAGCCTGCCTTCTACAGCACCGACGTGCCCGACTGGGGCACGTCGTTCGCCCACTGCATCCGCCTCGGCGAGCGGGCGCAGGTGCTGGTCGACACCGGGCACCACGCTCCCGGCACCAACATCGAGTTCATCGTGGCGGTGCTGCTGCGCGCCGGCAAGCTGGGCGGCTTCCACTTCAACAGTCGCTTCTACGCCGACGACGACCTCATGGTGGGTGCTGCGGACCCGTTCCAGCTCTTCCGGATCATGAACGAGATCGTCGCCGCCTCGGCTCTGGAGGCCGACAGCGGGGTGGCTTTCATGCTCGACCAGTGCCACAACCTCGAACCGAAGATCCCAGGCGAGATCCGCTCGGTGATGAACGTACAGGAGGCGACGGCCAAAGCTCTGCTCGTCGACCGGGACGCGCTCCGGCAAGCTCAGGAGGCCGGTGACGTTCTGGGCGCGCACGGCGTCTTGATGGACGCCTACAACACCGACGTGCGTCCGCTGCTGGCCGAGGTCCGCCAAGAGATGGGTCTGGACCCTGATCCGCTTGCCGCCTACGCCCGCTCCGGCTACGCGGAGCGGATCATCGAGCTCAGGGCCGAGGGTGCCCAGGCGGGATGGGGCAGCTGAAAGAGGAGGATGGTGACCAGTCCTGACGTCCAGGCAGTGCTCTACGGTTCCCGTCGGGCCGAGAACATCGCCGAAGCCGCTGTCTTCTTCGCGAGCGAGCGCGGCCCGCGCCCGATCGGCAACGTGCTCAACGTCGACGGTGGCGTGGTCGCCGCCCGTATGCGCTAGATGTCACCGACAACCCACCACGTCGCGGTCGATCTCGGGGCTTCAGGCGGCCGAATGGTTCTCGGCGTGGTGCGGGACCAGGAACTCCATGTGGAGGAGCTGGCGCGGTTCTGGAATGGGCCCGTAACCATCGGCGGCACGTTGCACTGGGACGCTCTGGCGCTGTATCGCGCCATACTTGACGGTCTGCGAAGAGCTGGCCGGCAAGTCGACAAGCTCGACTCGGTCGGCATCGACAGCTGGGGTGTTGACTTCGGACTCCTCGATCGCGACGGGAGACTCCTCGGCAACCCGGTCCACTACCGGGACCCGCGCACCGACGGCGTCATCGACCTCGTCCTGAAACAGATCCCCGCGGCCGACCTCTACCGTCGCACCGGCATCCAGCTGCTGCCGTTCAACACGCTGTACCAGCTCGTCGCGGCTGCAGGCACGGCCCAACTCGAGGCAGCCACGACACTGCTCCTGATGCCCGACCTCTTCGGGTACTGGCTTACCGGCCGGGTCGGTGCCGAGGTGACCAACGCCTCGACGACCCAGCTCCTGTCGATCGTGACCGGAGACTGGGACACCGACCTGATGGTCGAGCTCGGCATCCGCCGGGACCTCTTCCCTGCCCTGCGCCGCCCCGGTGACCCGGCAGGCGAGCTCCTCCCCGAGGTGTTGCGCGAGACCGAGCTCGGTGGCCCGGTCCGCCTCACAACGGTGGGCTCGCACGACACGGCGTCCGCAGTCGTCGCCGTCCCCGCCCGCTCCCGGCGCTTCGCGTTCATCGCCTCAGGAACTTGGTCGCTCGTCGGCCTCGAGCTGGAGCAACCCGTGCTGACCGAAGCAAGCCGCCGCGCCAATTTCACCAACGAGCGCGGGGTCGACGGGACGGTCCGCTACCTGCGCAACGTCATGGGCCTGTGGCTCCTGCAGGAGTGCATCGGGGCCTTTGGGCGCACTGGCGAGCCCGCCAGCCTCGAGGGCCTGATCGCGGAGGCGGCCCGGCTGCCCGGGCTACGCTCGCTCATCGACGTCGACGATCTCGTCTTCCTGCCGCCTGGCGACATGCCCCGCCGGATCGCCCACGCCTGCGCTCAGGGTGGTGAGCCGCTGCCGGAGACACCTGCCGCGCTCGTCCGCTGCATCCTCGACAGCCTGGCCCTCGCCCACCGGCGCACGATCGATGAAGCGCGTGCGCTGACCGGACAGGACATCGACGTGGTGCACCTGGTCGGCGGAGGTGTTCACAATCCCTTGCTCTGCCAGCTCACCGCCGACGCCCTGGGTCTGCCGGTCATCGCTGGCCCGGCGGAGGCGACCACCCTCGGGAACCTGCTGGTGCAAGCTCGGGCCCATGGTGCCCTAGCGGGCGGGCTGACCGAGATGCGGGCAGTCGTGCGAGCCAGTACCGAGTGCGCCATCTACCAGCCGTCGGGCCGGGAGGACGGCTGGCGCCACGCGGAGGCCCGAATTGTCGCGCGATCGGCTGCTGGGTAGCGCTGATGCAACAACGACCTCGGCCATGACCGGCCCGGTGCCTGGCGGAGAGTTCCCCGATCCTCTCGCGCCGCTGCGCGGACTCCCCGTGCTCGCGTTCGAGGGACTCTCTGAAATTCCCCCGCCACCGGCCGAAGTGATCGAGAACGCGCTCGTCCAGGTTGGGGCGAAGAAGGATGGGCCCGGACGGAGCGCGCACCCGAGGGTCAACACTCACGTTCACCTGCCGCCCAACTTTTCGGCGTTCGAGACCGTCGAGAAGGCGGTCGACTTGGCTGCCGACGCAGGGCTGCAGGTTCTGGGCTCGAGCAACTACTACGATTTCGCCGTCTACGCACGGTTCGCACAGTCGGCGCGCTCGCGTGGCGTCTTCCCCCTTTTCGGGGTGGAGATCATCAGTCTGGTCGCAGAGCTGAAGACCGCCGGCATCAAGGTCAATGATCCCGACAATCCGGGACGCATGTACCTGTGCGGCAAGGGCATCACGCGCTTTGCTCCGATGTCAGCCGAGGCGGAGCGGCTTATGCAGCGGATCCGCGACGCCGACCTCACCCGCATGGACGTGATGATCAAGAAGATGACCGCGCTGATGCAGGAAAATGGCGTTGCCACAGCTGTCAGCGCCGCGTCGGTCCAGTCGACGCTGGCGCGTCGTTACGCGGTTCCGCCCAGCACGGTGTACCTGCAAGAGCGCCACGTCGCCCAGGCGTTCCAGGAGGCGCTGTTCGCCCAGCTCGGGGCGGAAGAGCGAGCCGGCATGCTGCGGCGAGTGCTGCGCGTGGAGTGTGCGGAGCCCGACGACCCGGTGACGGTACAGAACCAGATCCGCTCGCAGTTGATGAAGGCGGGCAAGCCCGCCTACGTCGAGGAGTCCGTCCTCGACGCCGACATGGCCTATGCGCTGGTGCTCGCCCTTGGTGGTGTGCCGTGCTATCCCATCCTGGCCGATGGAGCCTCACCCGTGTGCCAGTTCGAGGAGTCGGTCGATGATCTGGTGGACGCGCTGGTGGCACGAGGGATCTGGTGTGCCGAGATCATCCCAGGTCGTAACGCCCCCACGACAGTGGATCGCTACGCGACCGAACTGCGTGGCGCCGGGATCATCGTGCTGGGGGGCACCGAGCACAACACCCTCGATCTGGCGCCGATAACGCCGGAATGCAAGGGCCGCGTGCCGGTTTCCCCGCGCGTGGCGGAGTTGTTCTGGGAAGGAGCGTGCGTGGTGGCGGCGCACCAGTACCTCTCGGCGCGCGAGCAAACGGGCTACGTCGACGCACGGGGTAACCCCAACCCGGCCTTCGCTACGCAAGAGCGGCGTATCGGTGCCCTGGCACGACTTGGTTCGATGGTCATCGAGGCGTTCCGCCTACCAGACGGGGTCGGGAGCGCGGCGATGGAACCCACGAAGACGACACGAGCAGCAGGGACCACTCAGCAGTGACTTCCTCCACACGGCCATGGCCGTTGTTCGATGAGACAGCGAGCCCGCTCGAGCACCTCCTCGACCTGTCCCACTACTACGGCTCGAACCCGCAGTTCGTGCTGGCCGGCGGGGGCAATACATCGGTGAAGTTGGGTAACCGTCTGCTTGTCAAGGCCAGCGGCTACGCGCTCGCGACGATCGGTCCGGAGGGGATCGTCGAGCTGGATCGGGCGGCACTGCAGACGCTGCTGGAAAGCACGCTCAGCACCGACCGCAAAGAGCGAGAGGAGCAGTTCAAAGCGGCGGTGCTCGCGGCCCGCGTCGAACCGCAAGCGGGGAAGCGTCCCTCGGTTGAGGCGGTGCTGCACCACCTGATTCCCGGCCGCTTCGTCGTTCACACGCACCCGAGACTGGTCAACGCCTTCAGTTGCTCGCGCGACGGCGGTGCGATCCTCGAGCGTGAACTGGGTGACCAGGTGTTGTGGGTCGGCCCCATCGATCCCGGCTTCCTGCTTGCCAAGACCCTGGAGCGCGTCCTTGGCGATTACCAGGCCAGGACGGGCCGGGAGGGCCCGCGCGCCGTAATCATGGGCAACCACGGCCTGGTAGTCAGCGGCGAGACCCCTGAGGAGATTCGGGACCACACCGACTGGTTGTTCCAGGAGCTGGAGCGCATGCTTGAGCCGACCAGGTTCGTCGAGCCTTTCGGCGTGGTGGCCACGGTAGACGTGAGCAGATCACGCGAGCTGATCAACACGATCGCTCCGGCGCTACGCGCGCTGCTGAGCTCGGGCGAGACCCTGAAGGTCGTCACGCTGGACGACTCACCCTCGACCATGCGCCTGGCCGGCGGAAGCGACGGAGAAGCCTTGACGGCTCTGGGCCCACTCTGCCCGGACCAGATCGTCTACTGCAAGTCCTTCCCGTTGTGGTTTGAGGACGCGGCCGGCTCTGACCCCGTGGAGCGCCTGACCCACGCCGTCGGGGAGTATCGGCGCCAGCATCAGACCCTGCCCAACGTGGTGCTGGTCAAGGGACTCGGACTGTTCGCGGCTGGTGACACATGGTCGGCTGCCGACGCGGTGCGCCAGGTCTACAAGGACGCGATCGACGTCATGGCAGGCGCCGTAGGACTGGGAGGTGTCGAGTGCCTCGACGACGGGCTGCGACAGTTCATCGAGGACTGGGAGGTCGAGTCCTACCGACGGGAAGTGGCGTCCTCCGGCCACCAGGCCGGACGCGTCGCCGGCAAAGTAGCGCTTGTGACCGGCGCGGCCCAGGGGTTCGGTCTGGAAATAGCGCGGGACCTCGCTGCTGAGGGTGCCCACGTCGCGATGGCCGATGTCAACGAAGTGGGCGCTCAGGCGGCCGCCGAGGCCCTGTCGGAGGAGTGGGGCGAGGGGCGCGCGATCGGCCTGCCTGTTGACGTCGCCGACGCGGCGTCGGTCGACGAGCTGATCCACCAGGTCGTACGCGCCTACGGCGGCTTGGACCTGCTGGTCTCCAACGCCGGCGTGCTCAGGGCCGCCAGTGTCAAGACTCAGACCGAGAGCGACTTCGATCTGTCCACCGCGGTGAATTACAAGGGCTACTTTCTATGCGTGCAGAAGGCAGTACCCGTGATGGCCATCCCGCGCCGCTTTCGCCCTAGCTACTGGAGCGACATCATCCAGATCAACTCGAAGTCCGGCCTGGCCGGATCGGAGAAGAACTTTGCGTACGCGGGCAGCAAGTTCGGAGGAGTCGGCCTGACCCAATCCTTCGCCCTTGAGCTCGTCGCCGACGGCATCAAGGTGAACTCAATCTGCCCCGGCAACTTCTTGGACGGACCCTTGTGGTCGGACCCACAGACCGGGCTGTTCGTTCAGTACCTGCGCGCCGGGAAGGTCCCCGGCGCTCGGACACTGGAGGACGTGAAGCGTTACTACACGAACAAGGTGCCGATGCAGCGCGGCTGCACGACGGCCGACGTGATGAAGGCCATCTACTACCTGATCGAACAGGATTACGAGACCGGCCAGGCGCTCCCAGTCACCGGTGGCCAGGTGATGCTGCATTAGCCGCAAATTGATACCGCACCCCCTTCAATTATTGGATGGTCACAGCGGTCGCCTACGATCACATGTGCCCACGAGGACAACAGACTCCCGTTACACGACCACGATATGTACACGGACACGATGACCCCAGACGAAGAAGGCACTGCTCTCCCCGCCACCCAGTACGCCGTGCAGCTGGTCGGTCCCGGACAGCTCGTGCTCAACAGGAGCAAGAGCGTGCCGCAACCACGCGCCCACCAACTCGTGGCCAAGGTCGAGGCCGTTGGTCTGTGCTTTTCCGACCTCAAGCTGCTGAACCAGTTCTCGGCCCATCCTCGCAAAGGCGAGGTCGTGTCGGGCATCACCCCGGAGGTGCTCGAAGAGATCCCGAGCTACGTGCCCGGCGAGCTGCCGACCGTGCCGGGGCACGAGGTGTCGTGCCGGATTGTGGCCGTAGGCAGCGACGTCACCCGGCACAGGGTGGGCGAACGCTGCCTCGTGCAGACCGACTACCGCCAACTGCCCACCAAGGGCTCCAACGCCGCCTTCGGGTACAACTTCGAGGGGGCGCTTCAGGAGTACGTGCTGATGGACGAACGCGTCGTCGTGGACAGCGCCACCGGCACCCGGTCGCTGATCGCCGTGTCCGAGGAGCCCAGCGCCTCGGCCGTGGCGTTGGTGGAGCCGTGGGCGTGCGTTGAGAACTCCTACTCCACGACGAACAGGCGCACTCTGGCCCCGGGTGGACGGCTGCTGGTGGTCGTCGATGACGGTCACGCCGTGGCCGGCCTGGCAGAGGCGGCTCAGCCCGGTCAGCCACCGGCTTTCGTGACAATCGTCGCGACGGCCGAGGTCGACTGTGCCTGGGCCGGTGCGGGCATCGAGGTGACAGGCGCCGGTGACGCGCGCGAGCTGCCGGACGCGGCCTTCGACGACATTGTCTACTTCGGAGCGTCCAAACCGACGATCGATGTCCTCAACGACAAGCTCGCCGTGGGCGGGATCATCAATGTCGTCTTGGGGAGTGCGGTGATCGGGGCACCGGTGTCGGTAGGGGTCGGCCGGATTCACTACGAGGGGACGCGCTGGATCGGCACCGTCGGGTTCTCGGCGGCGGATTCCTACGGCGCGATCCCCCCTTCCGGGGAGCTACGACCAGGCGACAGCATGTTGGCCGTCGGCGCAGCCGGACCGATGGGGCAGATGCACATCCTTCGCAGCCTGTCCGCGGGCGTGGAAGGTCTCACCGTGGTGGGCGCCGACCTCGACGACGCACGGCTGCGTTCGTTGGCGGCCAAGGCCCAGCCGCTTGCACAGGCCAATGGCGTGAGGCTGCGGCTGCTGAATACGAGCAGCGAGCCGTTGGTCGGCGCGTTCAGCTACCACTTGATCCTCGTCCCGATGCCGTCATTGGTCGCGGACGCAGTCGCCAGCAGCGAGGACCGCGGCCTGATCAACATCTTCGCGGGGATCGCCGTGGCGACCCGCCAGGACATCGACCTGGACACCTACATCGCGCGGCGCTGCTACATGTTCGGATCCAGCGGCTCGGTCGTAAGCGACATGGAGGTGCTGCTTGCAAGGATGGCCGCCGGGCGTCTCGACACCAACCTTTCCGTTGACGCCATCTCTGGAATGGCAGGAGCAGCTGATGGCTTGACGGCCCTGCGGGACAGGACAATGGCCGGCAAGATAGTGATCTACCCTTCCCTGCATGAGGTCGGCCTGCTGCCGCTCGCCGAGCTCAGGGGTGACTTCCCGACCGTTGCGTCCAAGCTCGACGACGGGCATTGGTCGGTGGAGGCGGAAAGGGAGCTGTTGAAGGTAGCCGCCTCACAGCCACCCCCGCCCGCGGACGGCCGACGTGACTGAGCACACCGGCAGCGGGCTGGCAAGGAGGCTCTGAGCACGTGGCAACGCCAGTCGAGATGCCCAAGCTGGGCAACACCGTGGAGCAGTGCCTGCTCGTAGCCTGGCACAAGCACAAGGGCGACACCGTTTGCTCGGGAGACGTTCTGGCCGAGATGGAGACGGACAAAGCCACCTTTGACCTCACGGCGCCCACGGACGGGATCGTGCTCGAGCTGTTCTTCGACGACGGCGCCATGGTGCCGGTGTTCACGAACGTGTGCGTCATCGGCGAGGCCGGGGAGGCGGTCGAGGGCTATCGGCCCCAGGTGCCGGCCCGATCCACCACAGCTCGGACGCCAGCAAGCGCGAGCGGCGGCGGTGCTCGGCCAGCCGGGGCCGAGACGGGCACGGCGCCCATGGCGACGTCACCGGCGCTCGACGGCAAGGCCGAGGAGACGAGCGCCATCCCGCGATCGAACGGATGGGGGCCCACGGCCCAGCCCGCCGTGCCGGCGGCAAGCATCCCCGTGCCAGTCGGGCGCATGAGCCCGCGGGCGCGGCGGTTTGCAGCCGAGCACGGCTTCCAACCGCCGGCGGTGACCGGCGGCGGGCCCGGGGGGCGCATCCTGGAAAGGGACGTTCACGCTCAGCTGCTCTCCTCGCCGTCGGTCACGCGCGCCGCCCGCAGCCTGATCGACAGCGGCTACGAGCTCAGGGGAGCGGGCTCGGGACTGGGTGGCACGGTCCGCGCAGGCGATCTCGTGCCTCCACCGGTCCGATTCTCCACCATGCGCGAGAGGATCGCCCAGCGGATGCGGGAGTCGCTGGCGGGCACCGCGCAGTACACGCTGCACGCCTCGGCCGACGCCACCGCGTTGCTAGCGCTGCGCCGCGAGATCAAGGCCTCGCCCGGCGCGCCGGACATCTCGATCAACGACCTCGTAGCGTTCTGCGTGATCCAGGCCGTGCGCGAGGTTCCGGTGGTCAACGCGGAGCTGATCGACGGCCGGCTCTATCAGCGTGCGCACATCAACCTGGGCTTCGCCTGCGACACGCCGCGAGGACTGGTCGTCCCCGTGGTACGGCGCAGCGAGGAGCTCAGCGTCGCCGAGCTGTCGGGTCGGATGAACGCACTGGCCACGCAGGCGGTCGAGGGAACGCTGGGAGCCGATGACATGGTGGATGCGACCTTCACGGTGAGCAATCTCGGCGCGCTCGGGGTCGAGTCCTTCACGCCCGTGATCAACCCGCCTCAGGTCGCCATCCTCGGCGTGGATGCCATCACACTGAGGCCGGCGCGCAAGCCCGATGGCGGGGTCGAGTTCATCGACGTCATCGGCCTCTCGGCCACCTTCGACCACCAGGTGATCGACGGAGCGCCCGGAGCGAGGTTCCTCAACGTCGTCAAGCAGAAGATTGCGAGTGTGAAGTCACTGTGTTCGATCTGATCGTCATCGGTGCCGGACCGGGCGGGTATGAGGCGGCCGCACACGCGGGCAGTCTTGGCAAGCGCGTGGCCGTTGTCGAGAAAGCTGAGCTGGGAGGCACCTGCCTGAACGTCGGGTGTATCCCGGCAAAGACCTTCCTGCGCTCCTCCCGACTGTTCCGTGAGTGCCGGGAGGCGGCCGCCTTCGGTGTAATAGTCAACGAGCCCAGCTTCAATCTGCCAGTGCTGGTGACACGCAAGGACAGCGTCGTCGCCACACTGAAGCGAGGAGTGGCGGCGTTGCTGCGTGATACGAGCGTGGAGGTGCTCCACGGGGCCGGCCGCCTCGTCGGCCGCAACACGGTCGAGGTCGCTGGTGAGCGTTACGAGGCAACGAACATCCTCATCGCCACGGGCTCGCGGCCCTCGGTCCCGCCCATCCCCGGCATCGACGGCGAGCGCGTTCTCGACTCGACCTCGGCATTCGAGCTCACGGCAGTGCCGGAGCGGATCGCGATCGTCGGCGGTGGCTACATCGGTCTCGAGTTCGCCTCCTTCTTCCACGAGATCGGCACTGACGTCACTGTGTACGAGGCGTTGCCGAGGATCGCCTCCGGCTGCGACGGTGACATCGCCGACGAGCTGCTCAAGATCCTGCGCCGTGGCGGCATCGAGATCCACCTCTCCTGTGTGGTCCTGGGCATCGAAGGCGACAAGGTGCACTACCAGGATGCCTCCGGCGAAGAGCACAGCGACTCGGCGACGTACATCCTCAACGCCACGGGGCGCACCCCCGTCGTCACCGACCTCGGGTTGGATGAGGCGGGCGTCGACGCGTCCGCCCGGGGCATCCGCGTGGATGACCAGGGCCGCACTAACGTCCCCAACATCTGGGCCTGCGGCGACGTGACCGGGCGGCACATGCTCGCCCACGTGGCGGTCCGCGAGGGCATCGTCGCGGTCAACTCGATGTTCGGCCGGCCCGATCGCATGCGTTACGACGCGATACCGGCGGTGATCTACTCCCATCCCGAGGTGGCGATGGTGGGCAAGACCGAGGAGGAGCTCAAGGCGGCTGCCATCGAGTACCGCAAGGCCGTGGTGCCGATGGCCCTCGCCGGCCGCTTCCTCGTCGAGCACGTGAGAGAGACCGGACTCGTCAAGGTGCTCGCCGGTGCGACCCACGGCGAGATCCTCGGCGTGCACGCCATCGGTGACTTGTCGAGCGAGTTCATCGTCGCCGCCGGAGCGATGATCGAGGCAGAGATGACGCTGGCGCAGGTCAGCGAGATCATCTTCCCGCACCCGACCGTGGCCGAGGCGCTGCGCGCGGCGATCCTCAAGGTCAAGTGACAGTGGTCTAGGAGAGAGCACATGCCCAAGTCCATACCGGTAGTCCCCGACGAGGTGTTCCGTCCGGGTGCGATTCATTTCAACGACATCCCGGTCAACGCTTACAACCTGTCAATCGCCGAGGAGTCTGCCCGGTTCTCGCCCGATGACCTTGTCCACATTTGGCGCGACATGTGCGCGATCCGCGAGTTCGAGACGATCCTCAACGAGATCAAGACAAAGGGCTCATACAAGGGTGTCACCTACAACCACGCCGGGCCTGCGCACCTGTCGATCGGGCAGGAGGCCGCGGCAGTAGGCATGGCCTACACGCTGACTTCCCAGGACCACATCTTCGGCTCGCATCGCAGCCACGGCGAGATCCTGGCGAAGGGACTGTCGGCCATCCGCCGGTTTGGCGACGACGACCTTGAGCACGTGATGCGCTCCTACCGCGACGGCGCGGTCCTGGCCCCGGTCGAGAAGGTGTACAGCGTCCCCATCGGCGAGCTCGCTGAGCGGTTCCTCGTGTACGGCGCCTACACAGAGATGTTCGCGCGTGAGGCCGGCCTCAACCGCGGGCTGGGCGGCTCGATGCACGCTTTCCTCACCGCTTTTGGGATCTACCCCAACAACGCCATCGTCGGCGGCTCCGGCTCGATCGCTCCCGGCGCGGCCCTGTTCAAGCGCGTCAATCGCCGGCCCGGAATCGTGGTGGCCAACATCGGCGATGGGTCCTTCAGCTGTGGGCCGGTGTGGGAGGGTGTGACGTTCGCGGCCATGGACCAGTACCGCAAGCTGTGGGACCCATCAATCGGCGGCGGGCTACCGATCGTCTTCAACTGTATGAACAACTTCTACGGCATGGGCGGCCAGCCTGAGGGCGAGACGACGGGCATGCAGTCCATTGCCCGCTTCGGCGCCGGGGTCAATCCCGAGCAGATGCATGCCGAGGAGGTCAACGGCTACAACCCCCTCGCCGTGATCGACGCCTTCGAGCGCGCCCGCATCATCCTCTTGGAGGGACGGGGCCCAGTGCTGCTGGATACTCTCACCTACCGCTACAGCGGTCATTCGCCGTCGGACGCGTCTAGCTACCGCAGCCACGAGGAAATCGAGCAGTGGCAGGCCGCGGACTGCATCAGCAGTTTCCGTGCACACGTCCTGGATACCGGTGCGGTGAAGGAGTCGACACTGGACGAGGCGAGGACCGCCATCGAGGATCTGGTCTTCGACATGTTCCGTTTGGCAGTCGACGAACAAGCCAGCCCGCGCATCGACGTCGGCTCCGAGATGGTGGGCACCGTCATGTTCTCCGCTGGACGCGTCGAGCGCTTCGACGAGCGCGAACCTGAGCTTCTGGGGGACCTGGCCGAGAATCCGCGGGTCAAGCAGATCGCCGGCAAGGTGCGCACCGCCGTGGTGGACGGCGAGCCGGTGCCCAAGCTGAAGCTGTTCAACATTCGCGACGCCATCTTCGAGGCGTTGCTTCACCGCTTTGCCATCGACCCGACGATGGTCGCCTTCGGCGAGGAGAACCGCGACTTGGGCGGCGCGTTCGGGGTCTACCGCGGCCTCACCGAGGCGTTGCCCTATCACCGCTTGTTCAACTCGCCCATTTCGGAGGCCGCCATCGTTGGGGCGGCGGTCGGGTACGCGATGGAGGGAGGCCGCGTCGTCGCCGAGCTGATGTACGCCGACTTCATCGGCCGCGCCGGCGATGAGATCTTCAACCAGCTGTCGAAGTGGCAGGCCATGTCGGCCGGCGTCCTGTCGATGCCCGTCGTCCTGCGCATCTCGGTGGGCGACAAGTACGGGGCGCAGCACTCGCAGGACTGGACGGCGCTGCTGCACCACATACCAGGACTGAAGGTCGTGTACCCGGTCACGCCCTACGACGCCAAGGGGATGATGAACTCGGCGCTCATCGGCACCGATCCGGTGGTCTTTCTCGAGAGCCAGAAGCTGTACGACGTGGGCGAGATGTTCGAACCCGGAGGCGTTCCCGAGGGCTACTACGAGATCGAGCTGGGCGAGCCCTCGGTGAAGCGGCCCGGCAGCGACCTCACGATCGTGACGCTCGGGCCGGCGTTGTACACCGCCATCAAAGCGGCGAATGAGCTGTCGGCGAGTTTCGGCCTTTCGGCAGAGGTGATAGACCTGCGCTCTGCTGTCCCTATCGACTATGAGCCGCTAGTGGAGTCGGTGCGCAAGACCGCCAAGGTCGTGCTCGTGTCCGAAGAGGTCGAGCGTGGGAGCGTCATGCAGACCGTCGCCGCGAATCTCACGCAGCTGTGCTTCGATGACCTCGACGCTCCGCCGGCCATCGTCGGGGCACGGAACTGGATCACCCCCGCAGCTGAGCTCGATTCGATGTTCTTTCCCCAGCCCTCCTGGGTGCTCGACGCCATCCACGAGTTCTTGCTGCCACTGCCCGCTTACCAGCCTGTCACCAAGCACACCAAGGGTGAACTGATGAGGCGCGCTCGCCTGGGGATCTAGGGCGCTGCTGCAATAGGCGCTGTCGGTGCCCGCGGTCTTGGTCCCGTTCGCCACGCCATCAAGACGCCGATCGTCGTGTTCGACGGGGCGATCCACTTGTAGCGAGGGTTCTCGGGACCGGTGCCAGCCCGCTCTCGTGGACCGTGCCTGACTCCGGGCGCTAGCACAACGCCCCGTTCGTCAATGCCTGCCTCCTGCCAGTGCCGCACGCCTCCGGCTTGTTGAGGACGCCTCCCTTCTGGTTCTAACGTCCCGGAAGCGGGCGGACGAACACGGCATCCCCCTCGGCTAGCAACTCCTCGTCGTCGAACCGCTGACGCCTTATCGCGGCGCTGGTGGCAGTGACCGTCTCCTTGATGCCGGCGAGGCGGGCGTCACCCATCGCGAGGTTCACAACTGCTTGAACAGAAGCTAGATAGCTTCCGCCTGCGTCGATGGGCAGGAGAACTCAGCCACTTGTGCCGGGCGCGTCAGGAGTTGTTCGCGAACTCCTCGACCATCCGATAGGCCTCGTCGTCGTGGAACTGCACCGGCGGCGACTTCATGAAGTAGGCGCAGGGTCCGATCAACGGTCCGGCGAGGCCCCGGTCGAGGCCGATCTTGGCGCACCGCAGGGCATCGATGATGACTCCGGCCGAGTTCGGCGAGTCGTGGACCTCGAGCTTCAGCTCCAAGTTGAGCGGAACGTCGCCAAAGTTGCGGCCCTCCATGCGGATATAGGCCCACTTGCGGTCCTCGAGCCAGGGCACGTAGTCGGAAGGCCCGATGTGAACAGAGTCTGCCGGGAGCGCGCGATCGATCTGGCTCGTGACGGCCCGAGTCTTCGAGATCTTCTTCGACACGAGCCGTTCACGTTCCAACATGTTCTGGAAGTCCATGTTGCCGGCCACGTTCAGCTGGTACGTGCGGTCGAGCACCATGCCCCGGTCCTCCATCAGACGGGTGAGGACCCGATGGACGATCGTGGAGCCGACCTGGCTCTTGATGTCGTCACCGATGATCGGCAGGCCGGCGGCGGTGAATCGGTCCGCCCACTCGGGATCGCTCGCGATGAAGACCGGGATGGCGTTGACGAAGGCGACGCCAGCCTCGAGCGCGGCGGTGGCGTAGTGCTTCTGCGCCAGCTCGGAGCCGACGGGGAGGTAGGCGATGAGCACCTCCGCCCCGCTGCGCCGCAGCACGTCGGCGACGTCAACGGGCGCGGCGGGCGACTCGTCGATTGCCTTGCGGTAGTACATGCCCAGCCCGTCGAGTGTCGGGCCGCGCTCGACGGTGACGCCGAGAGTGGGGACGTCGGAGAACCGGATCGTGTTGTTGTTGGACGCGAAGACGGCCTTGGAGAGGTCAAGGCCGACTTTTGCCGCGTCCACGTCGAACGCGGCCACGAACTCTGTGTCGCCGACGTGGTAGCCACCGAGCGATACGTGCATGAGGCCAGGAACCCGCTCCTCCGAGTCGGCGTCGCGGTAGTACTCGATTCCTTGCAAAAGGGAGCTGGCGCAGTTGCCCACTCCCGCGATGGCGACCTTGATCTTGCGTTCCGTCTGACTCATGACTTACTCCTTTCAGTGGCTGCCTTCTTGAACACCGGACGCGCGTGGGCAACTGACGCGTTCGAGAAGGCAGACCGGTTTTCAATGGCTTGGGCCGGGCGCACCTGACGCTTCTCGGGCACCGGTGAGGAGACCTGAGCCGCCTGCTCGGCGGCTATGAGACGGTCGATCCAGCTCAGATCGTGCTCCGTCGCTTCCTTGTCGTGGTCGACGAGAGAGCGCTGGTAGCGATCCAGCGGCCGCCAGGGTGACTCGACTGCCCGACGTGTGCCTTCTCGAGCCTCCAGGAGCTGGGCACGGCGACGCTGCAGGAGCAAGAGCCGGGCCTCCGGGCTCAGATAACGGGCGAAGGCCCAGCGCAGCGCGAAGCCACGCCCACCTTCAGGTTTGGGCTCTTCGGCCTCGAGCAAGCGGTGGAACAGCTCGTCGCCCCGGGCGGTGAGCTCGTACACGCGCCGGCCTCGGGTGCCTGTGCCCGACCGGGTCGCGGCCGCGCGGCGAGAAGCGAGGCGTGCCCTGAAAGCGGCTCTCTCACCCGCGATCGAACCGGCGGAAGTGAACGTGACCGGAGACGGCGTCTCCGACGAGCCGCGGCTCGAGGGAATTTCATGGACGGCGCCGGCGCTCTCGAGGCGTGCCAGGGCCGGATAGAGGGAACCGAAGGAGAGGCTCGACAGGAGGCCGAAATCCCCGCGCAGGCGTTTGCGCAGGTCATAGCCGTGCATGGGGTGCTCCTTCAAGAGCCCCAAGATCGCCAACTCGAGCACGGGGACTACCGTATCACATCGACATATCACTTCGATATGTCGACTGACACTTGGAGTGGGGAGCCGGTGGTGTTCAAACCCACTCGTCAACGGCCGGGAGGTGACCCTGGACGGCCCTGCGGCTTCTCGGGACGTCGGGATCGCCGTCATCCACCAGGAAGCTTCGGTGTTCCCTGACCTCAGCGTGGCCGAGAACGTCTTCATCGGTCGCGAACCGATGCGGAGCGGGCGCCGCATCGACTTCAAGACGATGAACGAGGAGATCGCCGTCATCGTCGACCGTCTCGGGGTCCACTTGGACCCCCGCCGGATCGCCAAGGGGCTGTCGGTCGCCGACCAGCAGATCATGGAGATCGCGAAGGCGCTCTCGCTCAAGGCCTCCATCATCGTCATGGACGAGCCGACGGCGGCCCTGTCGGCCCACGAGGTCAACCGGCTGTTCGAGATGATCGAGCTGCTGCGCCGTGACGGTGCCGCCGTGCTGTTCATCTCCCACCGTCTCCAGGAGGTCTTCGAGATCTGCCAGCGGGTGACGGTGATGCGCGACGGTCGCCACGTCT
>JBKQMT010000041.1:0-58450 GCA_052146595.1 Acidimicrobiales bacterium | reverse complement strand
ACCTGTTCAAGCAGCCTTTGGGTGAGATCGGGATGGTGGTCCGGGCGTCGGGGTTCGCCTGCTCTCTGTAGCAGGCGATGGCGGTCGGGGAGGCGGTGGGATTCCCCCTCATGGTGCGTCCAAGTTTCATCCTCGGGGGGGCCGGGACCGGCACCGCGAACGACCGCGAGGCTCTCGCCCGGGCGGCGGCCGAGGGACTGGCGGCCAGTCCGGTGTCTCGGGTCTTGATCGAGCGCTCGATCGCTGGTTGGAAGGAGTTCGAGCTCGAGGTGATGCGCGACTGCGCAGACAACTGCGTGGTCGTCTGCTCGATCGAGAACTTCGACCCCGTGGGCGTCCACACGGGCGACTCGATCACCGTTGCCCCGGCACAGACGCTTTCCGACGTGGAGTACCAGGCCATGCGGGACGACGCCTTCGCGTGCATCCGGCGCGTCGGTGTGGAGACGGGCGGGTCCAACATCCAATTCGCCGTTGACCCGAAGGACGGTCGCCGGCTCGTCATCGAGATGAACCCGCGCGTCTCGCGCTCGTCCGCCTTGGCTTCGAAGGCGACCGGATTCCCGATCGCCAAGATCGCGGCGCGCCTGGCGGTCGGCTACAGGCTCGACGAGATAGCCAACGACATAACGGGTGCCACTCCCGCCAGCTTCGAGCCGACGATCGACTACGTGGTGACGAAGGTCCCGCGTTGGGCCTTCGAAAAACTTCCCGGAAGCGTCGATCGGCTCGGAACCCGCATGCAGTCGGTGGGAGAGGTGATGGCCATCGGCCGCACTTTCCCGGAATCCTTGCAAAAGGCGCTTCGCTCCCTCGAACAGGGCCGGGCCGGCCTGAACGCTGATCCGGCCGAGACCGCCTACGACCTGCTCGACGACGACGAGCTCATGTCGAGGGCGTGCGAGCCGACACCGGAACGGGTCTTTCACATGGAGGCCGCCCTGAGGCGTGGCGTCACGCCCGATGAAGTCGCAGAGGCCACCGGTGTCGACCCGTGGTTCGTGGACCAGTTGCAGGCGATCACCTCCGCTCGCCGGCGGATCGAGGCGGTGGGGGGCTCCGGCAAGGGCGCCGACAGCCTCGATCGCCGGAGTTGGCGTGAGCTCAAGCGTCTCGGCTTTTCCGACGAGCAGATCGGGTACCTGTTCGGAGAAGCTTCACCTGGGAGCGGCCGGTTGCTCGGCGAGGGCGAGATCCGCTCGGCGCGCCTCAACGCGGGTGTACGCGCGACCTTCAAGACGGTGGACACCTGCGGCGCCGAGTTCGCGGCCGACACCCCTTACCACTACGCCACCTACGAGGACGAGGACGAGATCCGTCCGAGCCGCCGGCCTCGCGTCGTGATCCTCGGGTCCGGACCGAACCGTATCGGCCAGGGGATCGAGTTCGACTACTGCTGCGTGCACGCATCGATGGCGCTGCGGGAGGCGGGGTACGAGACCGTCATGGTCAACTGCAACCCCGAGACGGTCTCGACCGACTACGACACCTCCGACCGGCTCTACTTCGAACCGCTCACCGCCGAGGACGTCGGGAACGTGATCGACGCGGAGCGCACGGCCGGGATCAACGCCTCGGGGAGAGACGTCGCCCCACTCGCGGGCGTGATCGTGTCGCTCGGGGGGCAGACGCCGCTCAAGCTGGCGCACGCCATCGACCCGGATCTCGTGCTCGGCACCCCGCCCTCCGCGATCGACCTGGCGGAGGATCGCCAGCAGTGGAACGCGCTCTGCGGGCGCCTCGGCATCCCCCAGCCCCCAGGTGGCACGGCCGTGACCGTTGCCGAGGCACTGGTTGTCGCCTCAAGGGTCGGCTATCCGGTGCTCGTCAGGCCGAGCTACGTGCTCGGAGGACGCGCCATGGAGATCGTCTATGACGACGAGCGGCTCGAGCACGCCATGGTGGCGCTCGCGGGCTCACTCAGGAGCGAGGGCGGCGTCTGGCTGCAGCGGCCCGTGCTCGTGGACCGCTTCTTGGAGGATGCCATCGAGGTGGACGTCGACGCCGTGCGTGACGCCTCGGGTGAGGTTCTCTTGGCGGGAGTGATGGAGCACGTCGAGGAGGCGGGCATCCATTCGGGCGACTCGGCTTGCGCCCTGCCCCCACAGAGCCTTCCGCCAGGCGTGATCGCGACGCTCGAGGCCAACACCCGCGCCATCGCCGAGGCCCTCGGTGTCATCGGTCTGTTGAACGTCCAGTTCGCCGTGCGCGACGGGGTGGGTTACGTGCTCGAAGCCAATCCGCGGGCCAGCCGCACGGTGCCGTTCGTGGCCAAGGCGACAGGCGTGCCGCTCGCGAAGGTGGCGGCGAGGGTGATGACAGGGGCGACGCTGGCGCAGCTGCGCGCAGAGCAGCTGGTTCGTCCTCCCGCCAAGGGGAGCTGGGTGAGCGTCAAGGAGGCCGTGCTGCCATTCAGCCGCTTCCCCGGTGTCGACACGCTGCTGGGTCCCGAGATGCGCTCGACGGGCGAGGTGATGGGCGTCGGGACGACCTTCGGTCTGGCCTTTGCCAAGAGCCAGATCGCCGCCGGCAACCGATTGCCTTCTCAGGGCACTGTCTTGCTGTCGTTGGCGGACCGGGACAAGTCGGCAGGCCTGGAGGCGGCACGTGCCCTTGCCGAACTGGGCTTCGAACTTGCGGCGACGTCCGGTACGGCGGCCTTCCTGGAGTTCGGGGGACTGCCGGTGAGGACAGTGGCGGGCAGGATCGGCGAGATCGGTGCGGCGGACGTGGTCGAGCTGATCTCCTCGGGCCGGGTCCAGCTCGTGGTCAACACTCCCCGAGGTCGCGGAGCGCGCGCTGACGGTGCACGCATCCGCTCGTCCGCTCTGCTCCACCAGGTGCCGTGCCTGACGACGGTGGCCGCGGCACGCGCCGCGGCAGCAGGAATGGCGGACTGGAAGCGACACGGCCTGTCCGTGGTCAGCTTGCAGGAGGTGCACAAAGCGCTGTAGCGGCGGGCCGGCTGGGAAGGCACGATGCCGTTCGGCCCGTTCACCGCCTTCCGGTCATGCCTCGACTGGGGGCGCACCGTGCTTTCTCTGCCAGATGCCGTGACTGATGACGACGTTCAGAATGATCACGATGGGCAACGGGATGAAGAACGACATCATCAACGGGATGAACAGAACGAGGGTCAGGGCGACGAACGACCGCCAGTTCCACCACTTCGGCCCGACCACGAGGCCGACCACGACGGCGGCCAGCAGGAGCGCCACTCCGATCACACCTGCGGTTGTGCTGGACATTGCGGCGATCATCGTGTCCTCCGATCTTCAGGCTTTCCAGGCCATGCCGCTCTGTACGTCAGGGTCTTGGAGTGGTCCCTCCACAACCTTCTTACCCTGATTGTCCGCAGTCGCCCACAAAGCAAACAGAGGCGAAAGGCCCGACCAGAACCTGATTTCGCTCCTCCCGCGAGCCCTTCACCTCTGGGCGGGGGCGGACGCTCGAGTTGCGCAGGCGGCCAGCACAGGTACAAGGAGAGCCCGACGCCGCTGAGCCCGCCGGCGCAACCCGGTGACGGTGCCTGCGACGCACACCGGATCCCCTCGCCGGTCCGGTGTGCGTCAGTCGATGCTCAGTCAGTCGTTCTCGACCTCGTAGTCCCACATGGCCACGATCTTCTTTCCGATCGGGGCCCAGCGCATGATGCCCTCGCCGACCGTCTCGTACGAGCGCACCTCGAATGTGACCTTCTCGCGAGGCAGCAGGACGGCGGGGGGCCGCGGCTGGTCTTCCACGAAGACCATGGGGAAGATCCTGCCCAGGTGGTCGACGCTGTTGAAGTCGGCGAGCGAGATCGGCACCCGCCCGGTGGCCTGAGACATCGTGATCGTCCAGGTACATGTCGTGGAGGTCGGCTGGTAGGGCAGGCCCTCTCCGGGTACCACGGGCCCGCTCACGTCTATCAGGACCGACCAGTGCGGGGTGATGGCCTTCACTCCCAGGCCCTCGACGGTGAGCGCCGGCCGCTTGGAGGTGCCGGTGAGCACGGCGTCGACGTCGGGATGCAGGGTCTTGTTCGGGAGCCACGAAGGGTAACCGACCAGTGCCGAGCGGCTCTGGCTGAAGACGCCCAGCCCGGCCAGCAGCCCGGCCACGAGCAGCGCCACCACGACCAGGATCGTGGCCACGCTGCCCCAGGACAGCCGGCGCCGCCAGCCGAGCTGGCGGGCTCGACCGGCGGCGGGAGGATCGCTGCTGTTGGTGCGGGCCATCAGATGATGGTCGCTCCGCGGCGACTGTGGCGACGGCTCCTGTAGTAGCCACCTCCACCGATGAACAAGGCGGCCGCCGGAAGGAAGATCGCCAAGGGCGACTCGGGGACGTTCGGGGGTGGTGTGGTGGGGCCGTTCGGGTTGGTGAACACGTCCGCCCCGAAGGAGGCCAGGCCGTCCTGTGCGGCGTAGCCGATGTGGCCAAGGCTGTCGAGGCCTCCGCACACCGTGCCCGCGACGAGCGGGGTGTCGGCGTTGCTGGGCTCGGCGCAGGTCGCTCCCGTCAGGAACAGGTCCTCCATTGTGCGCAACCAGCTGTAGTGGTTGTAGTAGGTGGCCGACACCGTGCCCGGCGTGATGTACGGGCTGATCAGGACGCTGCCGGTGTCACCACCGCCCGGGGTGAAGTCCGTGGCGTCAAAGAGGGGGTCTACCGTCACGCACTTCGAGTTGGTCGCCGACTCGCTGGCGGTCGGGCAGGCGGTGGTGCCGAGGGTGGAGGTGGCACCCTCGGCGCTCAGCGTGACGTTGCCGTTGTAGCCGTTCGTCAGCGTGACGGGCTGGCCGCTGTCGTTGAGCAGCTGGAAGGTGCCGGTCCAAGGCTTGCCGTAATTGTTGGCGGCCGTCGTGGTGCTGGCGTTGGAGCTCAGCAGCACCGGGCCGGTGTTGCTGACGGCCCCGACGAAGGTGTCGGGCGGGATGACGTCGCCTGAGGAGTCCGTGCCCGAGATGAGGCGCCCGGTGTCATCGGCGTTGATCTTCGGGTCGTTGACGATGCTGGAGCCGGCGGCCACGACTGCCGGCTCGGTTGCCGTGCCGGGCGAGCCGCTCAGGTACGGGCTCTCGCCGGTTAGGCCGGTCAAGCGGTCGATGAAGCCGGACGCGCCCGGTCCGGGCTGCAGCTGGTCGCCGCTGGAGTCTGTCACCTCAGGGTCGTTGGGCCCGGTCGGCTCGGTGGGGTAGTTCACACCGTTGATGTTTTCGCCGGCGAGGTCGGCTTCGAGCCCATAGGCGCCGAAGAGAGAGTTGGCACCGGGGGCGGTGCTGCCCGGTGTTCCATAGGTCGGTTGGTCGGCGGGCGCCGAGAAGCTGGAGCTGTCACCGTTGATGATCGGGCCTGAGGTGGCCTCCGACCCGCTCGTGGAGGGGACAGGCTCGTTGTTGAAGCTGTTGCCGACCGTGAACGGTGGGTTGGCCTCGTCGTAGGTGACGTCGATCAGGCCGCCGGCGTTGAACGCCGCGGACTGCTCGATGAGCGGGATGTAGTAGCGCAGGAACAGGTCGGCGGCGTAGAGCCCGCCGGTGTAGTTGAGCGGCGTTGTCGCCTCCGGGTCGTACTGCGGCAGCCCGGCGGGTGTGTAGTCCGGTGTGCCGTCGGGGTTGAAGGCCCCGGAGAGGTTGTTGCCCTGGCAGGTGGCGTCGTGGGCGTCACTGCAGTTGTTGGGCGTGATCCAGCTGAACGCCGGGACCTCGTTGGCCGGGAGGCTGAGGTCGTGCTCGAGGCCGTAGGTCGGGTCGTCGAGGTTGGCGATGTGGTTGGCGTCACAGTTGGTGTCGGTCGAGCCTGTCGTGGGCGCGCCGGGTCCGTCGTACTCGGGGGTGGTCGGCTCGTTGAGGGCCGGCTGTGCCGGGTAGGTGACGCTGCTCTGCGTGCCGGCGGACTCGCCGCTCAGGGCGGCGAACCAGCCGAAGGGGAAGTGCTTGGCCACGAACTGGTCGGCGGGATCGCCGTTGCCGTTGGCGTTGGCGGGCTGGGCGCCCGTGAAACTGGTGACGTCGCCACTTGAGGGGGCCGGGCTCAGGACGGTCGGATTGGTGACCGGGTCGTTGCTCGTCGTGCCCGGGTAGCCGCAGGCGCCGTCGTCACGGCCGGGAACCGTGTCGCTGACCCCCGGGATGGAGCCGGTCACGTAGGTGGTGGCGCCAGTGGGCTGGGCGCCGCCCAGGTCCTGGGCGTAGCCCTTCCAGGAGACACCGGCGGCGTTGAACTGGTTGAACAGGGTCGGCACGTCGGTGGGGTAGACGCAGCCGTTGCCGGTGAGGGCGGCATCGACGCCACCGTGGACAAGGAGCTGTCCATAGTTGCCGTTCGACCCGCCCGAGGTGGTGGGAGCCGTGGTGAAGTGTCCGCCGCCGTCCGCGGTGAGGTCAGTATCCGTGACAGTCCCGACCGTGCCGGCGGTGATGATCCCGCTGTTGTTGTTGGTCATGTTCGCCGTCGTCGCGCAGTCGTCCTGGACGGCGTAGGACGGCGCCTGGCCGGAGACCATGGAGATGTAGTTGTCCATGCTGAAGTGCCCGGTGCCGTAGTACTGGGTCAGGAGCGCGCCCTGCTGGGGCAGCGTGGTCCACAGGTAGGTGTTCTGGTTGAGGCCGGTGAAGGTCTCGTCGTAGGACTTGTTCTCCAGGATGATCAGCCAGACGTGCTTGACCGCCCCGACGGGGGTGCCCGTGGAGGTGATGATGCACTGCGCCTGCGAGGCGCCCGTGAGGGTCTCGAGCGTGCTGCCAGCTGGGCAACTCGTAGGAGGAGGGCTTGAAGCCGAGGCTGGGGTGGCCATGGCGGCCATCGGGGCCAGCGAGGCACCGCAGGCAAGCAACCCGACCGCGACAGCAGTTAATCCCGCCCGGAATCGGCTGAAGGTGGTGAGTCTCCTATCTTTCATTTGCGCGTGCCCCTTTCGGCGGCTGCTCAGCCGCACCTCTCTTGTGTGAAGTATCACCGTCGGATGTGAATTCCACCGCCCCTATATGTCTCTTATGCGGGAAAGTTCGGTGACACCTCAGCGAACGCTGTATGCCAGCGAAGTATCAGATTGGGACATGAATTCCTCAGGTCGTGGATGACTCATATCGGCGAAAATCAGGTAACGCATCGGCAAACGGTGCATGCCAGAGTTAGCGTGCGCTCGGCGAAGCCGACCGGGTGCCGGAGCGAGATCGCGGACGGGGGGTCTGTCACCCACGAACTCGACGCGACCGTCGACGCTGCCTCACGAGTTCGTGCGGATTTCACATGAACTTAATCGCAAAAAGAAGGAGAACCGGCGTGGAAGCGCGTCTTTCCTTGCTAGAACGGTGGCGTGACCGATCCTTCCCTTACCCCTTATCCGACAAGACGATCACGACCGTCTTCGGCGGCTCCGATGCGGATCGCCCTCGTCGCCCATGACAACAAGAAGTGGGATCTGGTCGAGTGGGCACGTGCCAATAGAGAGCTCCTCTCGCACCACGAGCTCGTCGCCACCAGCTCTACCGGTGCGGTGCTCGAAGCCGAGCTCGGGCTCCCGATACATCGCTTGCACAGTGGCCCGCTCGGTGGCGACCTCCAGCTCGGGGCGAAGATCGCCGAAGGCGAGATCGACCTGCTGCTCTTCTTCTGGGATCCACTCGAGCCGCAGCCTCATGACCCCGACGTGAAGGCACTCCTGCGCATTGCGGTCGTGTGGAACATTCCGGCCGCGTGCAACCGCGCAACCGCCGACTTCCTGATCACGTCGCCTTTGTTCGACGGCGACTACCACCGGACCGTGCCGCAGTACACCGGGGTGATCAGCCCGTCCGGGTCGCCGGAGGAGTGAGCGGCGTCGCTCAGGCGATTCGTTCTCGATGACGGCGGGTCCAGCGAGGGCCCCGTCCCGCGGGGGCCGCCTTTGCGGGCTCGTCGTCAACCGTGCGGGCAAGACGCTGCTGCCAGCACGGGTCGCAGACATAGGTACCGAGTCGCATCCAGGTCAGCTCCCTGCGGCCGCAGTCGGCACATCGCCTGCCCAGGTAGGCCGTACGCTCGGCGGGCCACGGTCCTCGGGCAATGGTCAGCTCGGCCAGGCGTTGTTGAGCTCGCGGGACCAGATGCCACACCTGCGCCTCGTCTCCTTCGACTGGGACCACGAGGTCCCACGTGACGAGGTCGCGCAACAGAGCGTCGAATGTTTCGACCGGGATCTCCTTGTCTCCCATAGCTCCCCCTCCTCTTCCGTCCACGAGTCGTTCCAGCCTTACGCCGCCACCGACCTTGACGGCACGAGAACCATGTTTCGTCTCCCGCCGCAAGGATGCCAGGACCGCGACGCGTTATCAGGACGCGCGGGACCGCTCTGAACGGTGGCAACCTCGGGACGGCTCGAGCGCCCTCCCGGAACGGGTGGCAGTCTCGGGCTTGTCGAGGGTGAGAACGGCACGCGCCGACGGCCGGCGTTAGCTTGGTCAGCATGAACCGGGAGTGGCACCAGGGGCATCGCTTGGGAACCGGGGCTTCCCTAGAGGATCGTGTCCGCTGGCACCTCGAGCACGCCGAGGTCTGCGGGTGTCGGCCGGTCCCTCGGCCGGTCCTCGAGGAGATCGAACGCCGCCGCCTCGCCCTCGACCAGAACGACGGGACGAGAGCCCGACGCTGAAAGTGCATTCTGTCCAGGTCCTTAGCGCCGTGCTTGCCGGAACCACCCGGGCTTCACATACCTGTAGCGCCTCGCGAACTGCCGCCAGCATTCGTTGGAATAGCGGGTTGTCCTTGACGATGGCAGGACGGTGCCGGCTTCGACAAGTGCCGGCCACATAGCGGCATTGAGCAGCCCTGCTCACGCAGGGCGGCGTCATAGATAGTCCCGATGACGTTGGTGCCTACGACAAAGGCCGCCCGTGGGCCATTGCTCACCCGGCTGGCGCGTCCTAAGGCGCTTTCGGGCCGAACGAGTCGTATTCGGGCGACCAGACACAGGCGTCGACTGCTGCCTCGATCTCGGCGTCGTTCGCCATCGGGGCCACCCTCCCGTCGCGGGCCTCGCGGGCGACGGCGAGGGCGATCGCTCTCGAGATCGACCGCAGGTCGGTGAGCCGCGGATAGATCGCTCCCTGCTCGATCCGCTCCGCAGGGACCATGGCCGCCAGCGTCGTGGCCGCCACGAGGAACATGCGGTCGGTCACCTCCCAGGCCCGGCTGGCGACCGCGCCGAGTCCCACTCCCGGGAAGACAAAGACGTTGTTCGCCTGTCCGATGACATGGGTACGCCCACCCAGCTCGACGGGGTCGAATGGGCTCCCAGTCGCCACGATGGCGCGGCCGTCCGTCCAGGCGAGCACGTCGGCAGGCGTGGCCTCGGAATTTGCCGTCGGGTTGGACAGGGGGAGAATGATCGGCTTCGGCGTTCGGGCAGCCATCTCGCGCACCGCAGCCTCGGTGAAGGCGCCGGGCTTGCCGCTCGTCCCGATCAGGATCGTCGGGGAGACATGGCGGACGACCGTCTCGAGGTCGTACCTGTCGCCCGCCTCGAAACCGAACCGGCCTAGGTCGTCACTGGTGAGGGCGAAGGGACGCTTGTCGTCGTCTATTGCGTCACGCCCCTCGAATAGCAGACCCTGTGAGTCGAGCATCACCACAGCCCGCCGGAGCTCCTCCTCGTTGGCTCCTTCGGCGCGCATGATGGACTGGACCAGCCGGGCGATGCCGATGCCCGCGGCACCGGCTCCAAGCAGCACCAGGCGTTGTGCCGAGAGCTTCTCGCCTCGGTATCGAAGTGCGGCGAGGATGCCTCCGCTGACGACGCCGGCAGTTCCCTGGATGTCGTCGTTGAAGCACGGGACCCGATGGCGGTAGTGGTCGAGCAGCCGGATCGCGTTGTGCTGCTTGAAGTCCTCCCACTGGATGAGGGCGTCGGGGTACGCCTGTTTGACAGCGTCGACGAAGGCGTCGACGAAGGCGTCGTACGCCTCGCCGCGCAGGCGGCGTTCGGGATAGCCGAGGTAAAGAGGGTCCCGCAGCAGCTCCTCGTTGTCCGTCCCGCAGTCGAGCGAGACCGGCAGGGTCAGCAGTGGATGGAGACCGGCCCCCGCGACGTAGAGCGCCAGCTTGCCGACAGGAATGCCCATGCCTCCGGCTCCCTGGTCGCCGAGGCCGAGGATGCGCTCGTTGTCCGTGACAACTATCAGCCGCACCCCGGGTTGTCCGGCGTTGCCGAGAAGCTCCGGGATGCGCTCGATGTCGTCCGGGGTGATCCACACTCCGCGCGGCCGGCGGAACACATGGCTGTACTCCCGGCAGGCACGCCCTACCGTCGGCGTGTAGATGATAGGGGCGAGCTCCTCGAGATGATCGACGAGCAGGCGGTAGAACAAAGTCTCGTTTCTGTTCTGCAAAGCGGCGAGACCGATGTACTTCTCGAGGTCATCGGCCTTCCGGCGGAGATGCTCGAGCTCGAGGGCGACCTGCTCCTCGATGGTCGTTATCCTCCACGGCAAGAGGCCCCGAAGCCCGAGTGCCGTGCGCTCGTTCTCATCGAAGGCGGTGTCCTTGTTGATTGCGGCGCAGTCGAGCAGCTCACGACTGCGCGCCGACGCCAGCTCCTCTGGCAGGTCAACCCAACCGGACCGGCCCGGGCTCGACATGTAGTCCTCATTTCACTCGGTTTTGTCTAGGTAACTCGCTTCTTCTATGTGCCGGAAGGGCCGAACGTCACATTTTCGCCATATTGCCGCCCTGCTCAGCACGGGTGTCGTCGCTACATACCGGGAGGCGATAAGTTTGGCGACAGATCGCGATCTTGTCGCGCCCCGCAGAGAAGACGGAGGAACATGGAGGTCGAGTCCGAGGGCTACGAGCCGTCAGCGGAGCTGCTCGCGGAGCTCGAGGAGGCCTCAACGCGCCTCGACGAGGCGGATCCGGTCGAGATCATCGAGTGGACACTGAATCGGTTTCCTGGGCGCGTGGCCTTGGCGGCTTCGTTCCAGGACGCAGCGCTTCTCGACATGGCCGTTCGTGTCGACCCTGCCATCGAGGTGATCTTCCTCGACACCGGGTTCCACTTCCCCGAGACTCTCGCCTACGTCGAGCGCCTTCGCCGCCGGTACGACCTCAACCTCGTCGTCACCCATCCCGAGATATCACCGGAGGAGTTCCCCTGTGGCTCGAGCCGCTGCTGCGAGCTGCGAAAGGTGGCTCCTTTGGCCAAGGCGCTGCAGGG
Organism: Acidimicrobiales bacterium; assembly: GCA_052146595.1. Lineage (GTDB taxonomy): Bacteria > Actinomycetota > Acidimicrobiia > Acidimicrobiales > Bog-793 > Fen-455. The sequence continues at coordinate 47,274 of JBKQMT010000041.1, read as the reverse complement.
CCGTAGCGCTTGGATCACGGGCCTCAAGCGGGTCGACACCCCGGAGCGGGCGGCGGCGCCGGTGATCGCGTGGGACGAGAGACGCAAGATGGTGAAGGTGAACCCGGTCGCCGCCTGGGACGACGACGACGTGGACGCGTACGTCGCGTCCCATGACCTGCCTCGCCACCCGCTCAACTACCTCGGCTACGTCTCGATCGGATGCGCTCCCACGACCGTCCCCGTGCCGGAGGGCCGGCACCCCCGCGAGGGCCGGTGGGCGGGCACCGCCAAGACCGAATGCGGGCTGCATGTGTAGCTGAGGCGAGGTGCCGCGGGACCGGTGTACCGCGGCTTTGCGCCAAGAGAAGGGGTGCCGGCGGGTCTCGCCTACAGCTGACGACCCGGTAGTTACCTTCCAGGTACGCGCCTGCACTACGGGCCGCGGCTAGCCTCGAAGCGCGTGCCAAGGCATCGTCCGATGGACCAGGGGCCCGGTGTCGCCCCGCCTGAAGCCGAGGTGCGCGAGCTTGTCGCCCGCATCGCCGAGCTCGGGAGTGGCACGAAGACGCGGGCCTACGGGATCACGCCCGGGACCGAGTGGCTCATGCGTCGAGCCATGGGCAACATGGCGCTCCGGACCCAGCTCTTCCGCTTCGTGGACGCATTGCCGGCCATGGCCGACGACGCGGATCTCTACCGCCATGTCGAGGAGTACTTCGGGGGCGAGGTCCTTCCCGGCCCGCTCGCTTGGGGGCTCACCCGGTCCGGACGGGTTCCCGGCGGCCGCAAGCTCGTCGCGAGTATCGCCCGCCGCGAGGTCGCCCGGATGGCGACCCAGTTCATCGTCGCCACGGACGCGCCGAGCACTGCCGCCCAGCTCGAGGCGCTCTGGCGCCGGGGCCGGGCCGCGACCGTCGACCTGCTCGGCGAGCACACCCACTCGCACCCCGAGGCGGACCGCTACGCCGCCCGCCTCGCCGATCTCGTCTCGGTGCTCATCGAGGCAAGCCGAGCCTGGCCGGCAAACGAACTCCTCGAACGCGACGACCTCGGGACCCTCGGCCGCGTCGCGGTCGCGATCAAGCCCACGGCTCTCGCCCCGGACTTTGCCGCTCTCACCGCCGACTCTGGCATCTCGACCGCGGCCCGGCGGCTCATGGGAATCCTGGAGGGCGCCGCCGCCGACGGGGCGCAGGTCTGGTTCGATCTAGAGCGCTACGACGTCAAGCACGTGACGCACCGCCTCGTACGCGAACTGCTCAGCCGACCGGAGCTCGCAGGCCTCCAGGCAGGGATCGTGGTCCAGACCTACCTGCGTGACAGCTACGAGGACCTGGCCTCGCTGTGCGAATGGGCCACCACTCGTGAGGTGCCCCTCGGAATCCGCCTGGTGAAAGGCGCCTATTGGGACACCGAGACCGTGGTCGCCGAGGCGGCTTCCTGGCCGGTGCCCGTCTATGAGCAAAAGGCCGAGACCGACGCCAATTTCGAGCGGTGCGTGCGGCTCGTGCACTCTTACCACGGCCGGGTGCGAGCCGCCTTCGGCTCGCACAACCTGAGGTCACTCGCCTACGCCATCGCCGCCGCCCGTGCCGCAGGTATCCCCGACAACGGATATGAGGTCCAGCTCCTCTGGGGCATGGCCGAGCCCGTGCACGAGGCGTTCCGGCAACTCGGCTTCCGGTTGCGGGTGTACTCGCCGATGGGCGAGCTCGTGCCCGGCATGGCCTATCTAGTGCGCCGCCTGCTCGAGAACACCTCGAACGAGAGCTTCGTCCGCCTCCGTTTCGCCGAGCACAAGGACCTCGCTTCACTGGTCGCGGCGCCGGTGGCTGACCTCCAGGCGGTGCCCGCCGCCGTCTTGAGCCCCGCGGTCGTCCCGAGGGCGGCAACGGACGCGAACCGGCCGGGGCCCTATGTCCCCGAGCCGCTCGTCCGGTGGTTCGCACCCGAGGCGCCGGGTCTGATGAGTCGCGCGCTCGCGACGGTAAGGGCCCGCCTCGGCGGCGAGGTCCACGGGCTGATCGGCGCCTCGGAGCTCCACACCCGACGCACGATCATCTCGGTCGACCCCGCCGAGCCGGCGAGGGTCGTCGCCGTCTCGGACTGTTGCGGACCGGCCGAGGCCGATCGGGCGGTCGAGACCGCTCAGACCGCCTTCGGGGCTTGGCGCCGGGCCGCTGCCAGCGAACGGGCCGGCGTGCTGTTCCGGGCCGCCGACTGGTTGCGCCGGCGCAAGTTCGAGGTCGCCGCCCTCGAGGTGTTCGAAGCCGGCAAGTGCTGGGACGACGCCGACGCGGACGTGGCGGAGGCGATCGATTTCCTCGAGTACTACGGGCGTGAAGGCCTGCGCCTGGCCGGAGGGGGCAAGGTCCAGTCGCCGCCCGGAGAGGTCAACCGATTGACCTATCACGGTCGCGGAGTCGCAGCTGTGATCTCACCTTGGAACTTCCCGCTCGCGATCCCGAGCGGCATGGTGAGCGCCGCCCTCGTCGCCGGCAACACGGTCGTCCTCAAGCCGGCCGAGCAGACGCCGGCGGTCGCGGCCGTGCTCGTCCGGGCGCTGCGCGAGGGCGGCCTTCCCGAGGGCGTTCTCTCGTTCGTCCCCGGCCTCGGCGAGGAAATCGGCGCCCACCTTGTCCAGCACCCGGGCGTGAGCCTCGTCGCTTTCACCGGCTCGAAACAGGTGGGTCTCGGCATCGTGGAGTCGGCCGCCCGCACGAGCGACGGCCAACGGGAGATTCGCCGCGTGATCGCCGAGCTGGGAGGCAAGAACGCGATCATCATCGACTCCGACGCCGATCTCGACGAGGCCGTCCCGGTCGCGATCCGGTCGGTCTTCGGCTTTGCCGGTCAGCGCTGTTCTGCGGCTTCCCGGCTCGTCACCGTAGGTGCCGTGCACGACCTGTTCCTCGAGCGGTTCGTCGAGGCGACGCGGTCTTTGGCCATAGGGCCGCCCGCCGAGCAGGGCAACGAGCTCGGCCCGGTGATCGACGAGGACTCGGTGAAGCGGATCCGCGGCTGGCAGGACCGTGCCGGCGAATTCGGCCGCGTCGTCCTGCGGCGCGACGAGCTGCCCGAAAGCGGTTACTTCGTCGGCCCCGTGGTCGTGGACGACGCCGTGCCCGGATCTCCGCTCGTGACCGAGGAGATCTTCGGCCCTGTGGTGGCGGTGCTGCCCGCCCGTGACTTCGGCCACGCCCTCGAGCTCGCCAACCAGAGCGACTTCGCGCTGACGGCCGGAATCGTGTCGCGCTCGCCGTCGCGCATCGAACTTGCCTCGGCGATGCTGAGGGGCGGCAACATCTACGTGAACCGGGCGGTCACGGGCGCGGTCGTGGGGCGGCAGCCCTTCGGGGGCCACGGCATGTCCGGCGTGGGCTCCAAGGCCGGTGGTCCGGATTACCTGCTCCAGTTCATGCATCCGAGGGTCGTGACCGAGAACACCTTGCGCCAGGGCTTCGCCCCTGCCGACAACAGCGGCCGGTAGGGCGCCACGAACCGACCTCGTTCCTACATGGGGCCCCGCGCGCCAGTCGGTGAACGGCGCCGAACCGCCAAGACCTAAGCTTGCTCGGCACAAGCCCCCTTCTGATGACTCTCTAGAGGGCCGCACCGCTCCGCAGTGCCCGGTTCGCACCGGAAGCTCTGGTCGCAGGGAGGGACGGCTTCCGGAAAGGTTTGTGGATGGCACTGTTGCAGCGGGCCGGGTCAGGTGCCAAGCCTGGCGCGACCCTGCCCTCAGCGCTTACCTCGAGCACGAAGACGGTCCACTACAAGTGGATCGCCCTTTCCAACACGACTCTCGGGATGCTGATGGCGACCATCAACTCGTCCATCACCTTGATCGCGCTCCCGGACATCTTCCGTGGGATCGGCGTCGATCCTCTCGCTCCCGGCGACGTGGGCTATCTGCTCTGGATGCTGATGGGCTTCCTGGTCGTGACGGCCGTGCTCGTCGTCGCGTTCGGCCGGATCGGGGACATCTACGGCAGGGTCCGTATGTACGAGCTGGGCTTTGCCGTGTTCACCTTGGGTTCGGTCCTGCTGTCGGTCGACTGGCTGTACGGCGCCGCCGGGGCGTTGTACCTGATCGGCATGAGAGTCGTGCAAGGGCTCGGGGCGGCGATGCTCATGGCGAACTCGGCGGCGATCCTGACAGACGCCTTCCCTACGAGCCAGCGGGGCCTCGCGCTCGGGATCAACAATGTCGCCGCGATATCAGGCTCCTTCGTCGGCCTCGTGATGGGCGGCCTGCTCGGCCCGCTCGACTGGCGCCTCGTGTTCCTGGTCTCGGTCCCCTTCGGCGTCGGCGGAACGATATGGGCCTACCTGAGGCTCGAGGAGCGGGGCCTGAGGCGTGCGGCTCGCATCGACTGGTGGGGGACCGTGAGCTTTGCGGCCGGACTGATCTCGTTGCTCGTCGGGATCACATACGGCATCCAGCCCTACGGCCACGACACCATGGGTTGGACGAACCCGGTCGTCATGGCCGAGCTGGCCGGGGGCATCGCCGTCCTCGCCGCCTTCTGCGTCATCGAGACGCGGGTGGCCGAGCCGATGTTCCATCTCCCGCTGTTCCAGATCAAGGCGTTTGCCGCCGGCAACCTGGCCAGCCTGCTCGCCTCCCTCGGTCGCGGCGGTCTCATGTTCATCCTCATCATCTGGTTGCAGGGGATCTGGTTGCCCCTCCACGGCTACAGCTTCTCGTCCACGCCGCTCTGGGCGGGGATCTACATGGTGCCGCTCACGGTCGGCTTTCTCGTGTCCGGGCCGGTCTCCGGCTTCCTCTCGGACCACTTCGGGCCGAGGCCCTTCGCTACCGCAGGCATGGTGCTGTCGGCGCTCAGCTTCCTCCTCTTGGAGGTGCTTCCCGTCGACTTCTCCTATCTGGGATTCGCGGTGCTGTTGCTGGCGCTCGGGGCGTCGATGGGGCTCTTCGCGTCGCCGAACCGGGCCCAGGTCATGAACAGCCTTCCTCCCGGCCAGCGCGGCGTCGGGAGCGGGATGGCGGCGACCTTCCAGAACTCGGCCATGGTGCTCTCGATCGGGGTGTTCTTCAGTCTCATGATCCTCGGCCTGGCGGCGTCGCTTCCGGCGCAGCTGTACGCGGGCTTGACCTCCGCCGGCGTGCCGCCGGCCGACGCGACCCGGATCTCGCACCTGCCCCCGGTCGGGTTGCTGTTCGCGGCCTTTCTCGGAGACAACCCGATCCGTGTCCTTCTCGGCCCGTCGATCCACCAGATATCGGCTGCGCACGCCCAGTTGCTGACCAGTCGGAGCTTCTTCCCGGCGCTGATCTCCGCCCCGTTCGAGAACGGGCTCCGCCGGGCATTCGACTTCGCGGGCGGAGCTTGCCTGGTGGCGGCGCTCGCCTCGTGGCTGAGTGGGAAGCGCTACGTGCATCAAGAGGCGCCGGTCGGGGCGCCGGCGCGCTTCGAGCTGACGCGTGAGACGGCCGGCGCCCGCGAAACAAGCTGATCCACGGGCCGCCTAACCTTCTGGGGTGGCCGAGGCTCGCAGGTTCCTGGTTCGCACCTTCGGGTGCCAGATGAACGAGCACGACTCCGAGCGCATCGCCTCGGTGCTCGCGGCCGAAGGCATGGCTCGCACCGAGGACCTCGAAGAGGCCGACGTCGTCGTGCTCAACACCTGCTGCATCCGCCAGAACGCCGACGACAAGTTGTACGGGCACCTCGGCCAGCTGAAGTCGATCCAAGAGCGTCGCCCCGGCTTGCAGATCGCCGTCGGCGGCTGCCTGGCCCAGAAGGACCGTGAGCTGCTGCTCGAACGGGCGCCGCACGTCGATGCCGTTTTCGGCACCCACAACGTGGGCCGGGTAGCGGCCCTCTTGGAGCTGGCCCGCGCGAGCGGCGAACCGGTGCTCGAGGTCTTGGACGCCCCCGGCGCCGGCGAGGGGACCGATTTCCCGAGCGCGATGGCCGTCCGTCACGACCAGCCCCATGCGGCCTGGGTCACGATCCAGGTGGGCTGCAACAATTCCTGCGCCTTCTGCATCGTCCCCGAGGTCCGGGGGCCAGAGGTGAGCCGGCCCTTTGGCGAGCTCGTGGCCGAGGTCGAGGGGCTTGCCGCCCGGGGGACGGTCGAGTTCACCCTGCTCGGCCAGAACGTCAACTCCTACGGGCGGGACCTGACGGCGAAGTTGCGCCTCTCGCCGGCAGGACACGGCGATTCTGCCTTCCTCGCCGGGGCTCGCTGGGTCGGCGAGGGTGCATCCAGGCCACGACCTGTGTTCGCCGACCTGCTCCGGGAGATCGGCGCCGTGCCCGGCGTGCGCCGCGTCCGGTTCACCAGCCCGCACCCGAAAGACCTGCGGCCCGAGACCATCGCCGCCATGGCCGAGACCCCCACTGTCTGCGAGCAGCTCCACCTGCCGCTGCAGTCGGGCAGCGACCGGGTCCTTGTCGCCATGCGGCGCGGTTACACGGCCAAGCGTTATCTGGGCCTTCTCGCCGAGGCGAGGGCGGCGGTCGCCGACCTCGCCGTCACCACCGACGTCATCGTCGGGTTCCCGGGTGAGACCGAGGAGGACTTCGAGCGGACCTTGGAGGTGGCTTCGCAGGCCGGCTACGACAGTGCCTACACCTTCGTCTTCTCGCCGCGGCCGGGCACGCGTGCCGCGCAGATGACCGAGCTGTATGTGCCGGCCGACGAGATCGCCGACCGGTTCGAGCGGCTGAAGGTGGTCATCGAGCGGTCCGCGCTCGCCCGCAACCTCGCCCGCGTCGGCCGGATCGAGGAAGCCATCGTGGAGGGTCCCTCCAAGAAGGATCCCGAGGTGCTCTCGGGCCGGACCCGGCAGGGCAAGCTGGTCCACTTTCCTCCTCCCGCCCGCGGCAGTCTCGCCCCGGGCACCTTCGCCGGGGTGCGGGTCGACCACGCCGCCCCGCACCATCTCTCCGGCACGCTCGTCTCGGTGGAAAAAGGCCCCGCGCGCCGCGTCGGGGAGCTCATCCCGGTGGCTGCCTGCTGAAACGGCGCTCGCGCGACCTGCACGGTCGCAGTCCCGATCCGGAAACGCAGGGGAGTCGGCCTACAATGCGAGGTCGTGAGTGTCTTCGCCAAGGTCCTTCGCGCGGGCGAGAGCAAGAAGGTGCGCAGTCTGGCTGCGATCGTGCCTTCCATCAACGCGCTGGAACCCGAGATGCAGGCATCGTCCGACGACGAGCTGGCCCGTAAGACCGTCGAGTTCAGAGAGCGCCTCGAACGGGGGGAGGACCTGAACGACCTGCTGGTCGAGGCCTACGCCGTCGTGCGGGAGGCGGGGGTGCGCACGATCGGCCAGCGCCACTTCGACGTCCAGCTCATGGGCGGCATGGCCCTGCATTTCGGGTGGATCGCCGAGATGAAGACCGGCGAGGGCAAGACGCTCGTGTCGACTCTTCCCGTCTACCTGAACGCGCTTCCCGGCCGCGGGGTGCATGTCATCACCGTCAACGACTACCTGGCCCGGCGCGACGCGGAGTGGATGGGCCAGATCTACCAGTTTCTCGGGCTGAACGTCGGGCTCGTCACTCCCGAGGTGGACGACTTCGCCGCCAAGGCGGCCGCGTACCTGGCGGACGTGACCTACGGGACCAACACCGAGATGGGCTTTGACTACCTGCGCGACAACATGGCCGGCCGCCGCGAGCACATGGTCCAGCGCGGGCACGTGTACGGGATCGTCGACGAGGTCGACTCCATCCTCATCGACGAGGCCCGCACGCCGCTCATCATCTCCGGCCCCTCGAACGACTCGACGAAGCTCTACTACCAGTTCGCGAGCATCGTGCGGACCTTGCGTCGAGACCTCGACTACGAGGTGGACGAGGAGAAGCGCACGGTCGTGCCGACCGAGGCCGGCATCGCCAAGGTCGAGCGCCAGCTCGGCGCAGACAACCTGTACGACTCGGTGGCGGTGAACTACGTCCATCAGCTCGAGAAGGCCCTCCAGGCCAAGGAGCTCTACCACCGGGACAAGGACTACCTGGTGGCCGACGGCGAGGTGAAGATCGTCGACGAGTTCACGGGCCGGATCATGGAAGGCCGCCGCTGGTCCGATGGCCTGCACCAGGCCGTGGAGGCAAAAGAGCGAGTCCGGATCCAGGACGAGAACCACACCTGGGCGACGATCACGCTCCAGAACTACTTCCGGATGTACGAGAAGCTCGCCGGGATGACCGGCACCGCCGAGACCGAGGCGGCCGAGTTCGCATCGACCTACCAGCTCCATGTCGTGCCGATCCCGACACACCGCCCGATGATCCGAACCGACGAGCCGGACCTGATCTTCAAGACCGAGGCCGTCAAGTTCGAGGCGGTCGTCGAGGACCTGAAAGACCGCTACGAACGGGGCCAGCCCGTGCTCGTCGGCACGGCCTCGGTGGCAAAGTCCGAGGAGCTGTCCCTGCTCTTGGAGAAGCAGGGCATCCCCCATCACGTGCTGAACGCCAAGCACCACGCCCAGGAGGCCGTGATCGTCGCCCAGGCAGGGCGCCTCCACGCCATCACGGTCGCCACGAACATGGCAGGACGCGGCGTCGACATCGTGCTCGGCGGCAACGCCGAGGGCCTCGCCCGTGACGAGCTGCGCGCCGAGGGGCCCGACCTCGACTCGGACGAGGGGCGGGCGCGATACGAGGTGCTGCTGGAGAGGTTCAAGAGGCAGTGCGCCGCCGAGGCCGACGAGGTCCGGGCCCTCGGTGGGCTGTACGTGCTCGGGAGCGAGCGCCACGAGAGCCGCCGTATCGACAACCAGCTCCGTGGCCGTTCCGGGCGCCAGGGCGACCCGGGCGAGAGCCGGTTCTACCTGTCGCTCGAGGACGAGCTGATGCGGCTCTTCGCCACCGGTGCGGTCAGCTGGGTCATGGGGCGTGCCCTGCCCGAGGACGTGCCGATCGAGGCCCGCATGGTCACGAAGGCGATCGAGCGAGCCCAGCACACCGTCGAGGGGCGCAACGCAGAGACCCGAAAAGAGCTGCTCAAGTACGACGAGGTGAGGAACGAGCAGCGCAAGGTGATCTACGCCCGCCGCCTCCAGGTCATCGACGGCGAGGACCTCAAGGCCCATACCGAGGACCTGCTGACGGACATGGTGGGCCGCGTCGTCGCCAATTGCTGCCCCAACAACTTCCCCGAGGACTGGGACCTCGAGGGCCTCCTCGTCGAGCTGACTCAGTACTACCCGACGAGGTTCACAGTCGAAGACCTCGAGGCGGCGACCGACGTGCAGCAGCTCACCGAGAGCATCCTCGCCGAGGCCCTGGCGCTCTACGACGAGCGAGAGACGACCTTTCCCGGCGGTGCAGAGACCGCACGCGAGGTCGAGCGCAACGTCCTCCTGCAGATCATCGACCAGCGCTGGCGTGAGCACCTCGTCGAGATGGACTACTTGAACGAGGGCATCCACCTGCGCGGCATCGCCCAGACGGACCCGCTCGTGGCCTGGCAACGCGAGGGCTTCGAGATGTTCGGCAAGCTTATGGACTCGATCGACGACGACTACTTGCGCTATGTCATGCACGTCCAAGTCATCGCTGCTCCCGCCGAGGACCCGAATTACGCGCAAGCGGACTTCATGGCCGCGAACGACCCCGTCGCCGGCCTCGGCGAGCTGCCCGAGGTGCCCGCCACCGTGGTCGACGGAGTCCAGCCCGAGACGCCTCCCGCCGTTCCTTCGGGACCGCCGCCAGGTGCTCCAGCTCCCCCCGGGCCCCGATCGGGGGCCGGGGGAGCGCAGCCGGGTGCCCCGCGCGCTCCGCTGCCGCCCGCGGGCGCCGGTCCGTCGGGCCGGCCTCAAAAGCAGGGCGCACCGTCCCGCTCTGGCGGTGGCGGTGGCGGGGCAGGTAACCGGCGTCCCCCCGCGGGGCCGATCTCGCCGACCGGTACCCGGATCGTCGGCGGCCCTCCGGCCAAGGTCGGCCGCAACGAGCCGTGCTGGTGCGGCAGCGGCCGCAAATTCAAGGTTTGCCACGGCGCGAGCTGAACGATCGTGGCTCGAATACCCGACGGCCCTCCCGACGGCCCGCGCCCCGATCTTGGCGACGTGCTGGCCTCGCTTCGCGTCCGGCTCGACGCGGCAAAGGCGTACCTGAGGCTCGACGAGTCGGTGGCGCGCATGGCGGTGCTCGAGAAGTCCATCGCCGAGCCGGACCTGTGGTCGGACCCCGATCAGGCGCGGAAGGTGACTTCGGAGTACGGACGGGTCCGAGACGACGTCGAGACCCTGCGCGCCCTCGACATGCAGCTCGGCGATGCCGAGGACCTGCATGCCATGGCCTTAGATGAAGGGGGAGCCGAGCTCGCAGCGCTCGAGAGCGAGCTCGAGGACTCGGCGGCGGCCGTCGCCAGGGCGCTCGACGACCTTGAGCTGCGCAGCTTGTTCTCAGGTGAGCACGACGAGAGGGACGCCGTAGCTGAGATCCACGCCGGAGCCGGGGGGACCGACGCCCAGGACTGGGCGGAGATGATGCTGCGCATGTACCTGCGCTGGGCCGAGCGCCGAGGCTTCAGCGTCGAGGTCGACGAGGTGTCCGAGGGGGGAGAGGCCGGCATCTTGTCGGCGACGTTCATCGTGCGCGGGCGCTACGCCTACGGGCTGCTCGCAGCCGAGCGCGGAGTGCACCGCCTTGTCAGGATGTCGCCCTTCGACTCCCAGCACCGGCGCCAGACGAGCTTCGCCTCGCTCGACGTGGCCCCGTTCCTCGAGGATCTCTCCGACGAGGTCGAGATCGACGAGAAGGACTTGCGCATCGACACCTACCGCTCCTCAGGAGCGGGGGGCCAGCACGTGAACGTGACGGACTCGGCCGTGCGGATAACCCACCTCCCGACCGGCATCGTCACCTCTTGCCAGAACGAGCGCAGCCAGCACCAGAACAAGGCGAAGGCCTTGCAGATCCTCGCTGCCAAGCTCGCCGAGCGTCAGCGCGCCGAGCGCAGGAAGGAGCTGGAGACCATTTCTGGACCCTTGAGCGAGGTCGCTTGGGGAAGCCAGATCCGTTCCTACGTCCTTGCCCCCTACCAGCTCGTCAAGGACTTGCGCAGCGGCTACGAGACCGGGAACGTCGAGGCCGTGCTGGACGGTGATCTCGACGACTTCATGATCGCCTTCTTGAGATTCCGCAGGGAACATGAGGGGTCCTGAGCGCGCCAGGCGGCGCTACCGCCTCCTGGCAGGGCTGGCTGGTAGCCTTGAAAAAGGGGATTTCGTGTTGCAGTGCGGAGAAGAAGAGGGCCGATGATCCGCTTCGAGAACGTCACGAAGTCCTACAAGGGCTCGGTTGTGGCGTTGCGGGAGGTGTCGCTCGAGATCTTGAAAGGTGAGTTCGTGTTCCTTGTCGGGGCCTCGGGCTCGGGCAAGACCACGATGCTCAAGCTCTTGCTGCGCGAGGAGGTTGCCGACCGCGGCGAGATCTGGGTGGCGGGCAAGGAGATCGGGCAGCTCTCGAACTGGAGAGTTCCCTATCTGAGGCGCAATCTCGGCTGCGTGTTCCAGGACTTCCGCCTTCTGCCCAGCAAGACCGTGTTCGAGAACGTGGCCTTTGCCCTCGAGGTCATCGGCCGCCCCCGGCACGTGATATCGACGCAGGTGCCGCAAGTTCTGGAGCTGGTGGGCCTCGGCCAGAAGGGCGATCGTCTTCCGGACCAGCTCTCGGGAGGCGAGCAGCAGCGCGTCGCGATCGCGCGGGCCTTCGTGAACCGCCCGCTCATCATCCTCGCCGACGAGCCAACGGGCAACCTCGACCCCACGACCAGCCAGGGCATCATGTCGCTGCTCGATCGGATCAACCGCACCGGGACAACGGTCGTGATGGCCACCCACGACTCCACCATCGTCGACAACATGCGCCGTCGCGTGATCGAGATCGACCACGGCGCTGTCATCCGCGACCAGGCGCGGGGGATATACGGCCTCGACCCGACGGTGTCGAGCACCCGGGGTATCCCCGCTGTGTCCATCTCCGCCGTGCGCGCCGGGTCGGCCGAGGTCGACCTCGACGACCTCGACGAGCCGGTCACCAGCCGCCAGGAAGCCGTCCGGGCGCGAAGAGGCAGGCGCTGATGCCCATTTCACCCGGTTATGTCGCCCGCGAGACCGTGACGAACCTGTGGCGGAACCGGTTGATGGCGATAGCGGCCGTCCTCACCGTCGCCGTCTCGTTGTCGCTCGTCGGCACGGCCCTGTTGATGCGCCAAGCAGTGAACAACGAGCTTGTGGAGCTGAACCAGAACGTGGACCTGCAGGTCTTCGTGCAGCCGACGGCATCTGAGGCCGAGATAGCGACACTGGCGACCACGATCGGGGCGACACCGCAGATCCGCAAGTTCAACTACCTGGACCACGAGCTGTCCTACGAACTGGCCTGCCGGATCAGCGGCCAGACCGTCTGCAGCGTGCTGACGCCGCAGACGACCCCGCCCGTGTTCCAGTGCACCCTGACGGATCCGGCAGCGGCGGCCAGCGTCGCCAGCATCTTCCAGCACCTTCCCGCAGTCTTCAAGACCACCTATCCGTCCCAGGCGGCGCACACGTTGACCTCGGTGAGCAATGTCTTGCAAATGGTGCTGCTCGTGATCGCGCTCGTGCTATTGGTCTCGGCTCTGGTGCTCATCTTGAACGCCATCAGGATGGCGATCTTCTCTCGGAGGCGGGAAGTCGGCGTCATGCGCCTCGTCGGTGCGACGAGCTGGTTCATCCGTTTGCCGTTCATGGTGGAGGGCCTCGTGCAGGGACTGATCGGAGCGATCGTCGCCGCCGGCATCGTGCTGCTCGGGGATCTCGGCATCCAGACGCTGATAAGGCACTTCAGGGAGTTCTCCTCCGCCGTCGTGCCCGGCCACGACGTGATCATCACCGAGCTGTTCGTCGTCGTCATGGGAGCGGTGATCGGCGCCCTCGGCTCGGCCATGGCGGTCCGGAAGTTCCTCGACATCTGACCGGGTGTCGCTTGGGCCAGTGTCCTCGGAGTGTGAATTCCCAGGCTCAGGCGGCGACTACGCTCGCGAGGACCCGGTTCGGCGTGAGAGGAAACAGAAGGACGTGGGGATGCACGAGGGGGACACACCGGCGTGCTCGGGGCCTTCCCTGTGCCGCCGCAGCAGACGAGGCTTGCGGACCGTTGCCGTCGCGTGCCTGGCCGCCCTCGCCGGGTCGGCCGCCCTCGCCGGCTCCGCGACGGCCTCGGTGGCGAGGGCCGGATCGCCCCGAGGTGCGATGCGGTTCGTCCGCGTCGGCTCCGTGCCCCAGTTGTCGCCGGCGACGGCCGCGCTCGGCCCAGCCCCGGGATCGGAGCCGATCGAGATCGACATCGCCCTTCGCCCCCGTGACCCGGCGGCACTGGCGGAATTCGCCAGCGAGGTCTCGACTCCCGGCTCTGCGGACTTTCGCCGGTATCTTCGCCCCGGCGCCTTCGGATCGCTCTTCGGAGCGACGTCTTCGACAATAAGCTCGACGGTCGCCGCCCTCAGAAGGCTCGGTCTGCGCGTTGGCACGGTGAGCAGCAACCACCTGATCATCGAGGCCTCCTCGACGGTGGCGACTGCCGAGCGTGCATTCGATACGAAGCTCGTGCGCTATCGCCTCGGCTCTGGCGTCAAGGTCTACGCGAACCTCTCCGCCCCGCGGGTCCCAGCTGCCATAGCGGGCGGGATCGAGGCGATCGTCGGCCTCGACGACCTGGCACTGACCCACTCGCAGGAGTTTTTTGGCTGGGGCCCGGCCCCCCTGGCGCGCACGCCGCGTTGGGCCAGGGCGAGCACGGCCACCGCCGTCGGGGGTGGCCCGCAGCCCTGCACGCAAGCAAGCAACGGGGCTTCGCCCGCCGGTCCTTACACCGCCGACGAGCTCGCCTCCGCCTACGGGCTCTCGGGGCTCTACGAGGCCGGTGACATCGGAACGGGCGAGATCGTGGCGCTGTACGAGCTGCAGCCGTTCAGCCAGCCCGACGTGCAGACCTACGACGAGTGCTACTTCGGCGCCGCCGAGGGTGCCGCCATGGCCTTGCCGCCGCTGCTCAACGTCATCACCGTCGACGGCTCGCAGCAGGGCGCCGCCAACGGCACCGGCGGATACGTCGAGTCGACCCTCGACGTCGAGGAGATCAGCAGCCTCGTCCCCGGGGCGAAGATCGACGTGTACGAGGGCCCGAACAACAGCACGGGCCCGCTCGATGTCTACAACACGATCGTCACCCAGGACCGCGCCCAGGTGATCTCGACCTCGTGGGGCGAGTGCGAGGCACAAGCCGGCGGGAGCGCGGCCCTGGCGGCCGAGGCCAACCTGTTCGAAGAGGCAGCGGCGCAGGGACAAACCGTCGTGGTCGCCTCCGGCGACGACGGCTCGACCGATTGCACCGACTCGAGCAACAACCCCATCGGCACGCCTGCCGTCGACGATCCCGGCAGCCAGCCGTATGTGACCAGCGTAGGGGGCACGTCGCTGACCTCGCTCGGCTCGGCGCCGACAGCGACCGCGCCCGCCGTGGCGCCGACGCAGACCGTCTGGAACCGCGGCGGCGGGGCCAGCGGCGGCGGCATATCCTCCGACTGGGCGATGCCTGCTTACCAGTCCGGGGCTGCAGCGGCGCTGCAGGTCATCAAGGCTTACTCCTCGAATGAGCCGTGCGGCGCGCCCACCGGGTACTGCCGGCAGGTCCCCGACGTCTCGAGCGACGCCGATCCGAGCAGCGGGCTCGTGATCTACCTGGGTGCCCTGGGGGGCTGGGGCTTCATCGGTGGCACGAGCATCTCGGCACCGCTGTGGGCGGCGGTGGCCGCCCTCGCGGATGCCTGGCCGAGCTGCGGCGCCCACCCGGTCGGGTTCTTGAACCCGTCTTTGTACTCCATCGCCGGCGTAAGCCCGAGCCAGTACGCCAGCGCCTTCGACGACGTCACACAGGGCGACAACCACTTGGCTCAGTTCCCCGAGTTGTGGCAGTACCCGGCCACGCCCGGTTATGACCTTGCCACTGGCCTGGGCACGCCCATTGCCGCCAATCCCATGGGAGGCGGCCTCGTCGCCCAGCTGTGCACCCTGCCCGAGAGCGGAGGGGCGCTGTACGCCTCCCCCACGATGTCTTCGGTCTCCGCCGTGCTGCCCCGTGTCAAGGCAGTGAGCACGAAGTCGTCGTGGATCAAGGTCACCTTGCGCACGGCGCGCGGCTTGCCAATTGGCGCCAAGCGGGTGATCCTTGTCGCGGCCTCGCCGAGCGCGGCGAAGACCGAGATCAAGCCGGTCTATCTGACCACGAACGCGAAGGGGGTGGCGATCTTTCAGGTGAGCGACACCCTGGTCCAGAAGGTCACCTACCAAGCCACCGACCTCACTGACGGAGTGCTGATCGACGCCTCGGCGACCGTGAGCTACGTGAAGCCATGAGGGGCGTGATCCTTGCCGGTGGTACCGGCAGCCGGCTCCACCCGCTCACCCGCATCACGAACAAGCACCTGCTGCCCATCGGCGACCGGCCCATGATCAGCTACGGCATAGAGGCGCTCGTGAAAGCAGGTGTCACCGAGATCATGGTCGTGACCGGGGGCACGCACGCGGGCGAGTTCCTGAGGCTCTTGTCCAACGGCCAGGAGTTCGGTGTGGAACGTCTCCTTTACGCCTACCAGGAACGGGCGGGGGGCATAGCCGAGGCGCTGGGGCTGGCAGCTCAATTCGTCGGCGACGACGCCGCCGTCGTCATGCTGGCTGACAACATCTTCGGCCGGTCGTTCGTGTCCTCCGTGGACCGGTTCGCCGACGAGCCGAAAGGGGCCCGTCTGGTCCTGGCCGAGGTGAAGGACTTCGACCACCTTCGCCATCTCGGCGTGCCCGAGCTCGACGAGTCGGGCAGGATCGTGCGCATCGTCGAGAAACCGGACGACCCGCCGAGCACGTACTGCGTCACGGGCGTCTACCTCTATGACCCCAGCGTCTTCGACGTGATCCGCACTTTGCGGCCGTCGGGGCGCGGCGAGCTCGAGATCACCGACGTGAACAACCACTACGTCGCCGAGGGCCTCGTCGGCTACGACGTTCAGGACGGTTTCTGGGGAGATGCCGGCGAGTCCATCGACGCCTACTACGCCGTGAACGACCATGTCCGTCGCTACGGCGCGAACCTGGACTGACGGCCTCCTCCTCTCAACCCGTCCCTTGCCGCCCGAGCGCTTCGGCCAAGGCGTCCCCTAGCCGGGAATAGGCGTGCACGTAACCGGCCTCGGTCAGCTTTTTCGGCAGCACCCTCTGGCTGGCGAGCAGTAGCTCGTCGGCGGCACCACGGCCGAGGGCGAGCCGCAGGAGCGACGCCGGGATCGCAAGCCGGCTGCGCCGCCCGAGAGCGGCCGCGATGGCATCGGTCAGCTCCGCGTTGCGGACCGGGTTGGGCGACGTCGCGTTCACAGGCCCGACAAGCCCCGGGTTGTCGAGGGCGCGGAGGATCACGGCGATCTCGTCGTCGAGCGCGATCCAGCTCGTCCACTGGCGACCGTCACCGAGGCGGGCGCCGAGGCCGAGCCTGAAAATGGGAACCTCGGCCCGAAGGATCCCGCCCTCGGCTCCTCGGGTGCCGCCGAGGACGATGCCGGTACGGATGGTGACGACGCGGATGCCGTGCTCGGCCGCCGGTGCGGTGCTCGCCTCCCAGGAGCGGCACAGGTCGGCGAGCACACCGCTCCCCTGGGCACTCGTCTCGTCGAGGACCGCGTCCCCACGATCGCCGTAGATGCCGACGGCCGAGCCAGAGACCAGCACGGCCGGTGGGCGCTCGAGCGAGGCGAACGACCGGGCGAGAAGGTTGCCGAGCGCGACACGGCTCGCACGGATCGCCTCGAGGTGCTTCGCGCTCCAGCGCGTCGTGATCGGGGCCCCGGCCAGGTGGACTGCGGCGTCGATCCCTTCCAGGCTCTGGCCGGGGAGCCGCGTTGTGTCGAGTCGACCCAGGGCAAGCTCGACGCCCACCTCGCCTTGGCCTGGGGGGCGGCGGACGACAGGGTGGACCTCGTCGCCGCGTTGGCGAAGCGCCAGGACGAGAGCGCTGCCGATGAAGCCGCCGGCGCCGGTCACGGCGATCCTCAAGCCGGTGCCCTCCTACGACGTGGCTGCAGGGAGGCGAGCCGGATTCCCGCCGAGGCGGGCCGGGGGCGCCCAAGCGGCCTCAGCCGGGAGCGGAACCTCGCGAGGCGGTCCTTAGCTGCTGATCGGGCCACCGAGGGCGTCGATCGGTCCGTAGGGCTCGTTCGCCTCGAGGTAGCACTCCTCGTGGAAGTGGTCGACGCGGTTCCAAGCGCCGTCGAGATAGATGTTCGCGATCACCTGGCGGGGGTGAGTGCGGGCGGCGAACTTGATCTGCTTGCCGCAGCGCACGCAGCGCACGTCGTTGCCCGGCTCGACGCCGCGCAGCACAGCTCGGGTGAGGCTCACGCTCGCCCCCCGAGGTCCGGCCCGGCGGTTCGCCCGACCGGTGGCGGTGCAGCGATCACACCCCCACGCTAGCGCCGGGGTGGCGGTTGAACCCGCGGAGAGGGTCGTTGTCGCTCCTGAGAGAGCAGATGATTGCCCGCCGGTAGCATCGCGCCGATGGTGGACCGATCGGGCGGCGGCGGGCTCGCGGGTGCTTACGGGACGAACGCCTGGCTCGTCGAGGAGATGTACGAGTCCTACCTCGCCGATCCCCAGTCAGTGAGCGAGAGCTGGCGCGAGTTCTTCGCCGACTATCGCCTCACGCGCCCTCCGGAGCCTGCCGGGCCCGGCCCCGAGCACGACGGCCCGGAGGCCGTGGCCGCTCGTGGGCCTGCGCCCGTGGCCGCCCCGAGCGAGGCGCGCCCCGAGCCGGGCGGCGCCGAGCCCGTCCAGGCAGTGGCTCCCGCCGGGCAGCCCGCCGTGCAGCCCGCCGTGCCCCTGCGCGGGGCGGCGGCGCGTGTCGTGGAGAACATGAGCGCGAGCCTGGAGGTCCCCACGGCCACGAGCGTTCATCCCGTCCCTGCCAAGCTTCTCGAGGTCAATCGAGTCGTGATCAACGATCATCTCGGGCGCACGACCGGGGGCAAGGTCAGCTTCACGCACCTGATCGCCTGGGCAGTGGTCAAAGCCCTCGGGGCGGTACCGGAGATGAACTCCTCGTTCGTGCCCCAGATCGAGGAGACCGGCACGCCCGGGCTGATCCGCCACGAGCACGTCGGGCTCGGGATCGCCATCGACTACGAGCGTCCGGACGGCGGCCGGAGCTTGTACGTGCCTTGCCTGCGAGCGGCCGACACGCTCGAGTTCTCCCAGTTCCTGCACGGCTACGAGGAGATCGTGCGCAAGGTGCGCACGAACAGGCTGTCGGCGGACGACTTCGTCGGCGTCACGGTCACGATCACGAACCCCGGAATGCTCGGGACCAGCCAGTCGGTCCCGCGCCTGATGTCCGGCCAGGGTGCCATCATCGGGGTGGGAGCTCTCGGCTATCCCGCCGAGTTCGCCGCCAGCGACCCGGAGGTGCTCGCCGAGCTCGGGTTGAGCAAGGTCGTCACGATCACTTCCACCTACGACCACCGCATCATCCAGGGCGCCCACTCGGCGCTCTTCCTCACCCGGGTGCACGAGCTGTTGGTGGGCGAGCACGGCTTTTACGACGAGGTGTTCTCTTCCCTCGCAGTCCCTTACAACCCGGCCCGCTGGCACAAGGACATCAACCCGGTCGGATCGAGCGACGGCGTCCACGGCAGGCTCGTCAAGCAGGCGAAGGTTCAGCAGCTCGTGAACATGTACCGAGTGCGAGGCCACCTCATCGCCAACCTGGACCCGCTCGGGACGATGGCCCCGGCCCTCCATCCCGAGCTCGACCCGCTGACGCACGGCATCACCATCTTCGACCTCGACCGGAGCTTTGTCGTCGAGGGCCTCGGCGAGGAAACAGAGCTCCCTTTGGGCAAGCTCCTCGACATCTTGCGCGACGCCTATTGCAGGACCATCGGCATCGAGTACATGCACATCGAGGATCCCGAAGAGAAGAGATGGATCCAACGCCACGTCGAGGGCGTCCCCGGGACCTGCCCGCCCGAGGAGCAGCACCACGTGCTCGAGCGCCTGAACGCGGCGGAGGCCTTCGAGCGCTTCTTGCACACCCGCTATGTGGGCCAGAAACGCTTCGGCCTCGAAGGGGCCGAGTCGGCGATCCCCTTGCTGGACGCGATCTTGGACGAAGCCGCACAGTCCGGCATCGAAGAGGCCGTGCTCGGCATGGCCCACCGCGGCCGCCTGAACGTGCTCGCCAACATCGTGGGCAAGTCCTACCGGGAGATCTTCGCCGAGTTCGAGGGGAATCTCGATCCCGAGAGCGTCCAGGGCTCGGGCGACGTCAAGTACCACAAGGGCGCGAGCGGGAAGTTCGCCGCCCGCAACGGCACCGAACTGCCCGTGACGCTCGCCTCGAATCCGTCCCATCTCGAGGCGGTCGACCCCGTCGTCGAAGGGATCGCCCGCGCCCGCCAGGACCAGCGCCAAGACGTCGGGCACTACCCCGTGCTGCCCGTGCTCGTCCACGGTGACGCCGCCTTCGCCGGCCAGGGCGTCGTGGCCGAGACCCTGGAGCTCTCCCAGCTGCGCGGCTACCGCACCGGCGGGACCGTGCACCTGGTGATCAACAATCAGCTCGGCTTCACGACCCCCATCGCGGCCGCCCGTTCTTCGATGTACCCGACGGACGTCGCCAAGACCGTGCAGGCGCCGATCTTCCACGTGAACGGTGACGACCCGGAGGCCTGCGTGCGCGTCGGCCGGCTGGCGGTCGCCTTCCGCCAGCAGTTCCACAAGGACGTCGTGATCGACATGGTCTGCTACCGGTTGCACGGTCACAACGAGGGTGACGACCCGAGCTACACCCAGCCCCTCATGTACAAGCAGATCGACCAGCACCGCTCCGTTCGCAAGCTCTACACCGAGACCCTCGTCAAGCGTGGTGACATCACCATCGAGGAGGCAGAGCGCGCCCTCGACGACTTCTCGGCCAGGCTTCAGGCGGCGCTCGACGAGACCCGTGCCGCGGCGCCGCCCCGCATAGAGCGCCTCCCGGCTCCCTCCACGGAGGAGCCTCCGCCGCTGTCGCAGGTCGCGGGGGGCGTCGACCGCTCGACACTCGATCAGCTCGCGGCGACTCTGCACGAGCTTCCGGCCGCCTTCAAGGTCCACCCCAAGCTCGCCCGTCAGCTCCGCCAGCGCGCAGAGCTCTACGAGGCGGGGGAGGTCGAGTGGGCCCTCGGCGAGGCCTTCGCCTTCGGCAGCGTTCTCCTCGACGGCTGCGACGTGCGGCTCGCCGGCCAGGACACCCGCCGCGGCACTTTCAGCCAGCGCCATTCGGTGCTCTTCGACTACGAGACCGGGGCGGAGTACACGCCGCTTTCGAACCTGCGACGAGCCCTCGGCGTCACGCCTGGCGCGCGCCCGGCGGGCCGATTCATGGTTTACGACTCGCTCTTGTCGGAGTTCGCCGCCCTCGGCTTCGAGTACGGCTACTCGGTCGAGAGCTCCGAGGCGCTCGTGGCCTGGGAGGCGCAATTCGGTGACTTCGCCAACGGCGCCCAGGTCGTCATCGACAACTTCCTCGCCTCTGCGGGGGAGAAGTGGGGGCAGAGCTCTGCCCTCACGCTGCTGCTTCCTCACAGTTACGAGGGCCAGGGGCCGGAGCATTCCTCGGCGCGCCTGGAGCGTTTCCTGACGATCTGCGCGGGCGACAACCTGACTGTCGCCCAGCCTACGACGGCCGCTCAGTACTTCCACCTCCTCCGGGCCCAGGCTCGCCGGAGCACGCGCCGGCCGCTGATCGTGATGACGCCGAAGTCGTTGCTGCGGGCCCGCCAAGCGCGTTCCCACGTCGCAGAGTTCGTCCAGGGTGCCTGGCGCGAGGTGCTCGACGACGAGGCTCTCAACCGGGAAGAGGTCCGCCGTCTCGTGCTGTGCAGCGGCAAGGTGGCCTACGACGCCATGGCTCGCAGGGACCGTGTCGTCGAGGCCGCAGGCGCGCCAATCGCCGTGGCCCGCGTCGAGCAGCTCTATCCCTGGCCCGAGCGGCAGATCGCCGGTCTCCTGGCCGCCTATCCGGCCGCGACGGAGGTCGTCTGGCTGCAAGAGGAGCCGGAGAACATGGGCGCCTGGTCGTTCGTCCACGGCCGTCTCCACCGGCTGCTGGGCACGAGGTACCAGCTCCGGCACGTGAGCCGCGCCCCGTCGGGGAGCCCGGCGACGGGCTCGGCCGCCATCCATCAGCTGGAGCAGGAGGACCTCCTCGAGCGATCGGTGGGCTGCGTTCCGGGCTGACGCGGGTGCGGGGTGCTTGACTACAGGAACATGCCCATCGAGCACATCATCGTCGACGGATCCAACATCGCCACAGAAGGCCGCTCCTCACCGAGCCTGGCGCAGCTCGAGGAGGCCGTCGCCGAGCTGAGGCGCGACCATCCCGACGCCGAGATCACGGTCATCGTCGACGCCACCTTCGCCCACCGGATCGACCCTTCGGAGCTGGCGCGTTTCGAAGAAGCTGAGCTGCGCGGCGAGTACGTGCATCCTCCAGCCGGCGCCATCGGGCGCGGAGACGCCTTCTTGTTGCGTGTCGCCGAGAAGGTCGACGGGACCGTGCTCTCCAACGACTCGTTCCAGGAGTTCCACGGCGAGCATCCCTGGCTTTTCGAGCGGGGACGCCTTCTCGGCGCCACGCCCGTGCCCGGCATCGGATGGATCTTCAGCCCCCGCCAACCGGTCCGGGGCCCGCGCAGCCACCAGGCCGTCCGAGAGACCCAGCAGGCGAAAAAGCGCGTCAGCAAGGCGATCGCCGTGGCGACGAAGGAGGTCGTCAAACCTGGCGGCAAGTCGCAGGCCACCGCTGCCTCGAGGAGCCACACCAACGGCGGTGGGACGGCACCGGCGAAGGCCGCGGTCGCTTCCCGTGACCGGGACAAGCACACCCCGCTGGCGGTGAACGACCCCTTGGCCTTCATCTCGTTCATCGCCGAGCACCGCCTCGGCGAGCAGCTCGAGGGCGAGGTCGAGAGCTACACGTCCCACGGTGCGGTCGTCCGTGTGGGCGAGATGCGCTGCTACGTGCCGCTCGCCAATCTCGGAGATCCCGCGCCGCGCAGCGCCCGGGAGGTGCTCAAGCGCAACCAGCGTCGAGAATTCGTGTTGACCGCCCTGGATCCCCAACGGCGGGGCGCGGAGCTCGCTTTGCCGGGGATGGCCCGGGTGTCGGGGCACCCCCGCGAGGAGACCGTCGCCGCCGAGGTCCGACTTGCCCAGCCGCCACGCAGGCGTGGGGACGGCTCGGTCGCTGGTGCCCTTGAGCCGGCGAGGAAGCCGCCGGCCGCCAAGGCCGTGCCCGCCAAGGCCGTGCCCGCCAAGGCCGTGCCCGTCAAGGCCGTGCCCGTCAAGGCCATGCCCGTCAAGGCCGAGCCCGTCAAGGCCGAGCCAGAAAAGGCCGTCGTGCCCATCAAAGCCGTGCCAGGCAAAGCCGTGCCAGAAGGGCCCGCCAGGGAGAAGGTGGCGGCCAGAAAGGCGCCGGCGCCCAGGGCGGCGGCGAGGGCCGCGACGCCGAGAGCCTCGACCCGCAAGGAGGCGGCTCAGAAAGCCCCGACCGAGAAGACGACGGGGAAGAAAGCCGTGCCCGAGAAGGCCGTACCCGAAATGGCAGCGGCGCAGAGGGCCTCGGCGCCGAAGGCCTCGACCCAGAAGGCGGCGGCGATCAAACCGGCCGCGAAGAAGGTCGCGCTCAGGCGTGGCCCGGCAGGGCGACCGGCGACGAGGACGGCGCCGGAGAAGGCCGTGGCCGGCAGGACCCGGACCGGCAAGGCGGCGCCGGAGAAGGCCGTGGCCGGCAGGACCCGGGCCGGCAAGGCGGCGCCGGAGGAGGGCCAAGCGAAACAGGCGACGGCTGTGAGGGCCCGAGCGGAGAATCTGCCCGCGAACAGGGCGCGGGCGACGACGTCGCCGGCTGCAAAGGTGCCTAAGAAGACCCGACGGGACGATCTCGCCGTGAGGAAGACGACCGCCCGGAAGTCGTCGACATCGCCCAAGCCCACCGTGGGGGATGAGGTGGTGCCGGCACCGAAGCCGGCCGTGGGGAGAAGGTCCCCGCGAACGGCGGCGAACGCGAGATGATCCAGATCGAGGGGCTCATTCCGCACAGGGCTCCGTTTCTTCTCGTCTCGGAGATCGTGGAGCTGGACCCGGCCGTCTCGGGGCGTGGCAGGTGGCACCTCACCGGCGCGGAGGAGTTCTTCGCGGGCCATTTTCCAGGCAATCCGGTGCTGCCGGGCGTATTGATGGTCGAGTCCCTCGCCCAGCTCGCAGCAGCGGTGGTCCTCGCCGACGGGCGCTACCAGGACCGGCTGCCGCTGTTCGGGGGCATCGACAGGGCGCGCTTCCGGCGCCAGGTCGTGCCTGGAGACACCTTGGATCTCGACGTCTCGATCGGACGTCTCTCGGCCCGTGCCGGGAGCGGCCACGGCGTCGCCCGCGTAGGCGGACTGATCGCTTGCGAGGCAGATCTGCTGTTCGTGCTCGCCTGAGGGGCTCCCGCAGCACCTAGAGTGACGGTCTGGTCGCTTGGCGCGCGATAAATGCTATTGTTTGCTGAGCCGAGCGCGCACTCGGCCAGTGCCGTCTGCAGCGTCGCCAAGCGAGAGGTCGCCAGCGTCAACAAAGAGGGGTTCCGGTCATGCGGCGAGGGAGAGACCGAGCAGTACCGAACAGATGGCGAAAGCGAGGGTCGCAGGGCGTCTCCTCGCGGGGCGACGAGGGCCTCACGCTCGTGGAGCTCCTGGTCGCCATCGCCGTGATAGTCATCGTCTTGGTGCCGACGACAGTGTTCGTGGTCCAAGCCCAGACCACAGTCGCCTCCGAGCACCTTCGGGCCGAAGCCGTCAACGTCGCCACCCGGGAGCTCGAGACCCTGCAGCTCGAGGCCGCCAAGGGAACACTGCCGACAGGCACCGCGAGCACGATCTTTCCGGTGAGCGAGACAGGTGCCCGGGTCACGAATTTCAAGGTCACGACGAGTTGGACGGTCGTCACTCAAGGCACCAACCAGTCGATCTGTGCCTCGGGGGCCTCGGTCGCCCAGCAGATCTGGCTCGTGACCGCGGTCGTGACCTGGCCCGACATGCGCGGCACCCCACCGATCGTGCAGACGACGGAGATCTCCCCCGCCGAGGCGGGGGCAGTGCAGCAGTTCGCAGGCGAGCTGGCTGTTCGCATCCTGAGTGCCAACGGGACGACCCTTCTGACGGGGGAGGACGTGAAGGCGACGGTGACAGGCACGTGGACCGGTCTCGGCTCCGCACCGGCGGTCCCGACCGGCACCACGACCAGCGAGTCCGAGGACTCGGGCAGCAACGGCTGCATCGTGTTCCAGAACCTCGACGCGGTCAGCAACGCCAACGGCAACTACGACTACACGGTCTCCTTCGCCGGCAACGAGGGCCCGCCGGCGCTCGTCTCCAGCGACGAGCACGCCGACTCCAACCCGAACGGCCCACTCACAGTGCCTGTCTCCTCACTGCAGCCCGGTGTGCCCGACGTGGTGACCGTGCTCATGGACATCGGCACCCCGGTCACTTTCGGGTACACCCACCCGGGCGCCAGCTGCACGACAGCCCCGACCTTGCCGGTGGCGCCGCCGGTCAGCTCGAGCGTCATCCCGATCTCGGTCTACAACTCCCTCATCACGGCGTACGGCCCGAGCAACATCTGGCCCGCCTACGGTTCCACGCCGTTCAGCTCCCTGCTGTTGTTCCCGTGGTCGGGGGTGACCGAGCTCTGGACGGGTGACCAGCCGGACAGTGCACCGTCTGCGTACGGGTCGTACGCCGCCGCCCCGAGCCCGTGCGTGATCGACACTGTCAGCGGCAGCCCGGTCTCGGTCTATCTGCCCGTCTATCCCCTGAAGCTGACGGTGTCGGGAGCCGCCAGCACGCTCACGGCCACCGAGGTCGCCGGGGGCGGTGTTGCGATCACGCTCAATCTCTCCGGGGGCAGCAGTAACACAAGCCTGCCGCTCGGGGAGTACCTCCTGTCGCACGACAACGGCGGGACGGTGACCCCCGCCTACGTGTGGGTGACGCCGGCGGGCGAGTGCGCGGGTGCGGCTCCTCCGGCGTCGGTGCCCCCGCAGTCGGCGTGCAACTCGGCGAGCCTCGGGGTGACGGCGTCATGAACGGCCTGCAGCGTGCTCTCGAGCGGCGGTGGCCCCGGGCGGCGCGTCGTGGCCCCACGGCCTGCGAGCGCGGCTTCACCGCCCTCGAGCTCATCACCGTCCTCGCCATCCTGAGTGTCGTTTTCACGATCGTCACCTCGCTGTTCATCTCGTTCAACCAGCAGACGAGCAACACCGAGGACTCGGTCACAGCTGTCCGGCAGGAGACCGAGGCCGGCCAGACACTCGTTCAGTACCTGCGCGGCGCGAGTCAGTTGCTCGCCGTCTACGACGCGGGTGGGGCACAGGTGGGGCCGTCTCCGACTGAGCTCGACGTGGTGACATCGGCAGGGTTCAACACGGGCACCTACAGCTCGAACTGCACGAATCTCGACGCGGTCTGGTTCAAGCCGAGCGGCGCCGTCCACGACGACGCCCAGTTCGACATCACCTTCGACGTGCCCGCGTCCGGACCGGCCAATGGCGCAGGAAG
Organism: Acidimicrobiales bacterium; assembly: GCA_052146595.1. Classification (GTDB taxonomy): domain Bacteria; phylum Actinomycetota; class Acidimicrobiia; order Acidimicrobiales; family Bog-793; genus Fen-455. The sequence continues at coordinate 21,639 of JBKQMT010000041.1, read as the reverse complement.
CCCGCCGCTGCCGTGGTCGTCGGTGACTCCCTCGGTCGACATTCCGACGGCGTTCGACCCGGCATCGCCCTGCACACCGGGATCATCGACACAGAGGACGGTCGCGACCTACTACGCCCTCAGCACCCAGACGAGCCCGGTCTTCACCTACTACGAGTATGTGGGACCCGCCCTGACGCCGCTCGCGATCGAAAACCCCGTCCCGGCTTGCGCCATCAACGAGATCGCCGCGGTCGGCATTCACGTCACGTTCCTGGCCGGGCCGCAGACCCCGACCGAGGGCTACGCCGCCGACCAGCCGACGACCCTGGACACGGTCGTGTTCTTGCGGGGCTCGTCGACAGCGCCGACCTCTACCACCACGACAACTTCGACCACTGTGGCTTGTCCGGAGTGAGGAGATGACGACCATGTCAGCGCTGAGCAGGACTGCGCGAGGTGAGAGCAGCGGCCGGCTGGGAAGGCTCCGCCGTTCAGCGGCAACCGGGCTCGCCCGGCGCGTCGGGCTCGCCCGGGACGAGTCCGGGCAGGCGCTCGTGCTGGCGATCCTCGTCGTGCTGCTCGTCTCGATCCTCGTCCCGGTCCTGGCGACGCAGGTCAATGCCGAGAATGCCGCCACGAACCAGTCCGCCTCGAGCGAGGCGGCCCTGGCGGCAGCCGAGGCGGGCGTACAGGAATACCGCAACTACCTCGACAACGTGCCCTCCTATTACGCCTACAACTACGGCACTCCCGACGGCGACCCGGCGCTGACCGGCTGGAAGCAGATCGGCGGCACCGACGAGTGGTTCCACTACGTGCCCGACCCGAGCCGCCTGACGCTGCAGTCAGGAGGCAGTGCAGGTCAGATGGTCGTCGAGGTGACCGGTCGGGCGGGAGCGCCAGGTGCCTGGTCATACCGGTCGCTGCTCCTGAGCTTCAAGCTGTCCGGCATCCTGACCGACTCGTACTACTCCGAGTACGAGCTGTCCGACCCGAACGAGCCGGGCGTGCTCCCGAACGTCACCGTCACCCCCGCCGGCGGGTCGCCGACCTCGGAGCCGATGAACCAGGTGCAGATCGAGTACACCTACACGGACCAGAACGGCAACACGACGACCTACGGGCCGATGTCGCTGAGCGACGCGCTGTGCAAGTACCACACCTATGACGAGAACACCTTCGTCGACTCGCTCGGGACGGTCGCCAACCCGGACATAAACGGCAACCCCTCGGCCACGGCCAGCGCCGCGACCCCCTACTACGGGCCGTACTACAACACGGCCGGGATCACCTACAACGTGCCCTCGACACCGGGCTGGCCGAACGCGGGAGCGACGATCCAGATCCCAGGAGGCAACCGCCCGTGCTCGTGGTACGGAGTCGGCATCTACAACGGGTCGGTCACCTTCAACGGCACGGCGTACACGAACGACCAGTTCTGGCTTTGCGGCAATCCGCAGTACAACGGCACGCCGCCGTTGATCTCCGGCGCTCCGGCCGGGGGATCCGTCCCGTGGTCCTACCGGGACTACTGGAAAGGCTCGCTGCAGGAAGTGATCAACGGCGTCACCTATTACGTGCCCCAGGGCTGGGTGGACGACTTCTATGACGGCTGCGGTGGTTCACCCAACTGGGGCGCAGGGGTGTCGCCGGCTGCCTCGATACTTGGCGGCTCCCAGCACCTCCCCTCCACAACCGCCGGCCTCATCTCCTATGTGGACGGGACCAAGGAGAACGGCTGCCTCTACACCGGCCCGACGATGATCGAGTTCGTAAAGGGGGGCACGATGAACGTCTGGAGCCCCCTCAGCGAGCAGACAGAGCCCCACTACAGCACGGGAATACCTGCCGATTGCGGCTCCTTCAGCCCTTCGCAGCCATGGCAGACGGGCCTCCCGGTGCCTGTGGACAGCCCCACCCTCAACCAGAGTGGCGTCATCTATGTCCAGTCAGAGCAGTCCTCAGGAGCGAACTCCGACTGGCAGACTCCGCCCCCGGTGAGCATCGTCGACCCCTCCCACCTGGCGTTGCCGAACGGCGCCACCTGCATCAACCCGTACTTCTACAACCTTTCCGCCAGCTCGAGCCAGTGCACCGAGGGTGACGCCATCATCGAGGGCGAGCTTCACGGCCAGATCACCCTTGCCGCCTCGGCCGACATAATCATCTCGCGCGACCTCACCTACCAGTGCGCCGACGGCTCCGGGGGCGCGTCGGACACCAATCCGTCATCGGTGCCAGCATGCAACCAGGCAGGCACGAGCGACGTCCTGGGCCTGCTGGCGGACGAGGACCTGCTGATCGCCGACCCGATGAACGGCGGCAGCAACGACCCGATCTGCACCGATGACGGGACCGAGTCGAATCCGGGGATCTCCAACGTCGTGCCATGGTCCTGCGACATCTCCAATACCTACGCTGACGGTCTGGACGGCGTCATCACCGACGCCGCCATCGTGACCCTGAACGGGTCGACGTACGTGCCCAACTTCACGCAAGGCGGCGACCTGGGCGACATGTTCCAGAACGGCACGAACATCAACTACTACCCCGGTTTCAACGGCGTGGGAGGGGGCAACTGGAACGGGATCAGCTCCGGCTACAACCAGGCGCTCACCTACGACACGCGGCTGTCGTACCTGAACCCTCCCCACCTGCTCCAGGCGACCGACACGGTGTGGGACGTCGTCGGCTTCGTCGTATGCGGCACGATCGACACCGCCCTCTTCCCCGTCCATTTGGGTGCCCAGTCGGTCAGCTGCCCGTCCCTGCCGTGACCCAGGTGGGCCTTGACCCAGGCGGGCCGTGACCCAGGTGGGCAGCTGGCGCGCCGCTGCTCCCGGGCGGCCTGCCCCGGGCTGTAGCACATAGGGGCCCACGCCCTCCGCCGGGCCGCGTTGCGTCACGGGCGCCGACAGGCGACGCTGTCGGGATGCGCATCGCGACCTGGAACGTCAACTCTCTGAAGGCACGCCTCGGCAAGCTCGAGGAGTGGCTTTGCTACGCACAGCCCGACGTCTTGTGCTTACAGGAGACGAAGATGTCCGATGCCGCTTTCCCCGCCCTGGCGTTCGCGGCACTGGGCTACAAGTCCGCCCATCACGGCAACGGCCGCTGGAACGGCGTCGCCATCTTGTCGCGGGTCGGGATCGAAAAGGCGCGGGCCGGTTTCTCGACGGAGCTTCCCGAAGCGATCGAGGAGTGCCGAATCCTCACGGCGACGTGCGGAGGAGTTCGGGTTGCCAGCGTCTATGTTCCCAACGGCCGTGCCGTCGGCAGCGAGCAGTACGAGCTCAAGCTCGCCTGGCTCGATCGGCTTCGAGACGACCTCGCGGCGAGCGCGAGCGCTGATCAGGCGGTGGCCGTCTGTGGCGACTTCAACGTCGCTCCGGAGGACCGCGACGTGTGGGACATCTCGCAGTTCGCGGGCGCCACCCATGTCAGCGAGCCCGAGCGAGCGGCCCTGCGCGAGTTCGAGAACTGGGGCCTCGTCGACGCCTTTCGCCTCGTCTATCCCGACGTCGACGGGCTCTATTCCTGGTGGGACTATCGGGCGGGCGACTTTCACAAAGGGCACGGGATGCGCATCGACCTCGTGCTCGTCTCGAGGGCGCTTGCCGCAGCGGTGCGCTACGCGCTCATCGATCGGGAGGCGAGAAAAGGCATGGGGAGCGACAGACCGCCCTCTGACCACGCCCCGCTCTTCGTCGACCTCGACATCTGAGTGCAGACGTCCGCAAAGCCGACCTGTCTGATGGGCCGGCACACGAGGGTCGATCGGTGAGTCGGGCCCTTCCCTACCTGCCGGTCGAGGAGCTGGGGGGCCGGCCTCACGTGCTCGTGGACGGCGCCGCGCGCCCTGGTTCGGTGCTGACGCTTTCCCACTGGCCGCAGAGCCCGACGCCGCAGGCTCTGGCGCGCGATCTTTCCGCTCAGATCGTCTTCGCCTTCCTGCACGCGACGCGGGGCGAATCTGCGCCGCTTGACGGCACGGCCGGGCGGGGTGGCCGAGGCCGCTCGGGCGACGTCGGGATCAAGTCGGCGATCGCGGCTGTGAGACGGGCCGAGGCCGTCACGAACGACCATTTCGACGAGGACGGGGTCGTTTCCGTGCTCGCCATGGCCGAGCCCGACGTGGCCCTGAGCCACGAGGGCTTGCTCGTCGAGGTGGCCTCCTGCGGCGATTTCGGCGTCGTGCGGTCCCGCCAGGCGGCGCGGATCGCTTTTGCGATAGGTCCGATCGGGGAGCAGGCCGTCGAGGCCTCCGAGTCGGGCAGCCTCGGGGAACGGCCGGGCAGCTGGTCAGGGCCCCGTTACCGCGCCGTGCTGGAGCGGGCGGTCGAGCTGATCGAGCACACTGAGCACTTCCGGCAATACTGGGAGCAGGAGGATGCCGCCTTTGCCGCCTCCCTGGATGACCTTCGCGCCGGGCTGGTCCGGATCGACGAGGTGCCTGAGGTCGATCTCGCCGTCGTCACGCGCTTGAGCGGCGCCGTGCCGGCGCCCGGGTCAGGGGCTGCAACCGGGCACCTCAACGCCGTGGGGCTGCACGAGGTGGCGCTTCACAGCGCGACGTCGGCCAGCCGGATCCTGGCTTTCCACGAGGGTCGGTGCGAGCTCTACCTGCGTTATGAGGGTTGGGTGCGTTACATGAGCCGGCAGGTGCCGCGCCGGCCGGACCTGGCGCCGTTGGCCGAGCAGTTGAGCGCGGCGGAACCCGCCGGCGTGCGCTGGGCAGCCGACGGGGTCGGGTCACTCGTGACCAGGATGCAACCGGAGCCGGACGGCGAGACAGAGCTCGACCCGGCAGTGATCTGCGGTGTCGTCGTCGCCTACCTGCAAAGCGCGCCTCCGGCGTGGGACCCGTTCCGACGCGGGGGCGCCCTCATCCCGATGAGCGAGCGTCGCCCGCCCCGGTGAGCCCGCCGCTCTCGCCTGAGCCCGCCGCTCCCCGACTGGCAGCAGAGCGCCCGTGCGAGAGCGCCGTCAGTGGACGGGCAGCCCCCAGAGGGGGAACCAGCGCTCGAGGTCGGGCTCCATGGCGAGGTCGGTGGCCAGCGTCAGGTTCAAGAGGCGCTCACGCTCCGAGTCGCGTTTCTCGGCGGCCGCGAGGGGGACGAACGGGTAGAAAGTGCCTCGCTTGTACAGGTAGACGAGGTAGGTCCCAGCCACTTTGGGAGCGCCGGTAGCCGCCGCAGGGTCGGATGCCCCGCCCGGGATCGGTGTGAAACCGAAGACCGAGCACAGCAGCTGCGGTCCCCACCCGTGGTCCTCGAGCGTCGTGTTGACGACATGGGCCTCGTTGATGAGATCGCCGAAGTCGTCGTCCTCGATCACGGCCCACCGGTACCCGTAGGAGTCCGACTCCTCGTGGATCTTCACGCCCTCGCCGAGGTCGAGCAGCTGCTCTACCTCTGTGGCCGTCTGGGCGAACTGCTGTCCCGTGGCCGGCTTGAAGCAGACTCCAGCCTGGCCCGTGGGACGCAGGCCGAGAGAGGCCTCTAGGGTGATCTGAGCGCCCGGGAGTCCGAAGAGATGGTCGAGGTCGGGCTGGGCAGGCTTGGTCCGGCCCAGGAGGACGTCGAACAGCTTCACGCGGCGCGTCCCATCTGGGCCTCGAGCTGCGTCAGCTGTTGCAGGCGGCGCTCCAGCGTGGGGTGGGTCGAGAACAGTGTCGAGAGGCTGACGGGCTGACGCCCTTGGCCGCCCCTGGCGAAGGCGGGAGCGAAGAAGAAGGCGTTGAAGTGCTCCGCCGAGCGCAGGTCGCGGGTCGGGATGCGCGACATCTCACCTGTCACTTTGACGAGCGCTTGAGCTAACACCCGGGGCTGGCCGATGAGGATCGCCCCGGACCGGTCCGCCGCCAGCTCCCGGTAACGGGAGAGGGTGCGGATGAGGAGGAAGCTGATCGCGTAGATCACCGCCGAGAAAAGGAGCATTCCCAGCTCGATAATGGCCAGTTGACCGCCTCCGCCCATGCCCCCTCCACCGCTTCGACCCCTGTTGCCGCCTCCGCCGAAGCCGCCGAACAGCCCGGCGTAGAGGAGCACGCGGGTGAGCAGGCCTGCCAGGATGCCGAGAAAGCTGGCAATGGTCATCACGGCGACGTCACGGTGTGCGACGTGCGACAGCTCGTGGGCAAGCACGGCCTCGAGCTCGGGCTCGTCCAGGCGCCGCAGGATGCCCGTCGTGACGCAGAGGACGGCATGCTTCTGGTCGCGACCGGTCGCGAACGCGTTCGGCATGTCGACGTTCGCGATCGCGACCTGGGGCTTGGGCATGTCGGCCATTGCGCAGAGGCGGTCGACCACCCCGTGCAGCTGGGGGGCCTGCTCGCGGGTGACGATCTTCCCCTTCATCGAGTACAACGCGATCCGGTCCGAGTAGAAGTACTGGGCGAAGAGCAGCGCGAAGGCGATGACGAGGACGAAGACGAGCTTGACCCCGACCAGGAAGAGCACCGTGACGAAAAGGGCGTAAAGCAGCCCCAGCAGGAAGACGGTGAGCATCATGCGGGCCGTGAGCCCGCGATCAGCAGGAAAACGAGTACGTGTGGACAACTGGCTCAAGACTCCCCGGCGTCCTCTGATGCGAGAAAGTCGCGCAGCTCGGCGAGGGACGAGTTCTCGGGCGGCACTACGAGATCGGACGGCACAAAACGGTCCGGCGCGACCGGACTGCCCTCCGACTGCACCATGTGGACCAACTGGCTGAGCACCTCGTGGAAAGTCGGCTCGTCATCGGCTTCGAGGGCGGCCAACAGTTGCTTGTCAAGATTTTCCAGCGAGGCGACCTGACTTTCTTCGAGCTCGAACTGGCCACCTCCCAGTATACGGACGATCATGACCCGGCCCCCGCGTCGTCCAAGCTGAATGGGTCTGCCGGGGCTGCGGGAGCTGAGGGCGCTGGGGAAGCGGGCGGTGCCGCCGCAGATGACGGCTGGTCCGGCACGACCTCTCCGTCGACCGGCTCGTCGGAGGCTCCCGCTGGGGCGTTGCCCGAGCCGAGCTCACCGCTTGGCGCGCTTGTGGGCAGGTTGAGCTGACTCTTCAGCTGAGCGAGTTGCAGCTGCACGTCCCCCGAGGCGGACGCTTTGTCGAGCTCCGCTTGGATCGAGTCGGTCGACCCGGACATGTCTGTGAGCGTTCCCGAAGCAAGCAGCTCGTCCACTGCGCCGGCTCGTGCCTGCATCTGGGCGATCTTGTCCTGGGCCCGCTGCATCGCGAGGCCGGTGTCGCTCATCGACTCCGAGATGCCTGACACGGCCTCGCCTATCTTCGTCTGCGCCTGGGCGGCGGTGTAGGAGGCCTTCAGCGTCTCCTTCTGGGTGCGGAAAGCCTCGACTCGGGCCTGGAGCTGCTGGGTGGTCGCCTCGAGTCGCTCCTGCTGCTGTGCCAGCTGCTCATGCTGGGTCTTCAGGCCCTCGAGCTGGGTAGCGATCCCTGCTCGCCGGGTGAGGGCCTCGGTGGCCAGGTCCTCGCGATTTTGCGTGAGTGCCTGACGTGCCTGGTTCTGCAGCTTGGCGGCCGCCTGCTGCAGCTGCTGAGCCTGGAGCTCGATGCGCTTTTTGGCCGTGGCGACATCGGCGAGCCCGCGCTTTACCTGTTGGAGTTGCTCGATCTGTTTCTCATAGGAGAGGTCAAGCGTCTCACGGGGGTCCTCGGCCCTGTCGAGGACCTTGTTTGCCTTGGCCTGGACGATGTTCGTCAGGCGCTTCATCACACCCATATGTGCTCCCTTTGAGTTCTTAATGCCAGCATAAGGCCTGTCGAGCAACCTCGTTGCTCGCCAGCGCCGTTAGCGTGATCGGCCATGGACGACCAGCTCTGCATCCTGACCGTGCACGCCCATCCCGACGACGAAGCCTCCAAGGGAGCCGGGACAATCGCTAAGTATCACGCCGAAGGTGTGCACACCGTTCTCGTGACCTGTACCGGAGGTGAGGAAGGCGACGTCCTCAATCCTCTCATGGACACCCCCGAGGTTCGCGCCGACATCGCCCGGATCCGTCGGCGCGAGCTCGATCAAGCCGTCGAGATAATCGGCTACGACGAACTGGTCCTGCTCGGTTATCGCGACTCAGGCATGGCCGGCACAGAGGCGAACTCGAACCCGCGTGCCTTCGCCGCACGCCCGTTGGAGGAGACCGTCGAGCGCCTGGTGGCCGAGATCCGCCGCGTGCGACCCCAGGTCGTCATCACCTACGGCGACGACCACGAGCACTACCCTCATCCCGACCACATCAGGGTCCACGAGATCTCGGTCGCGGCCTTCGCCGCCGCCGGCGATGCCGCAGCCTTCCCGGAGGCAGGGGAGCCCTACCAGCCTGAAAAGCTCTACTACTCGGTCTGGTCGAGGGCGCGGATCGTGGCCACGCACGCGAAGTTCCTCGAGCTCGGTCTCGAGTCACCCTTCGACGAGGACTGGCTGGAGCGCCCGGGCAGCGAGGACAAGATCACGACTTCGGTCGACCTGACCGGTTTCGAGGACATCCGCCGGCTGGCACTGCTCGCACACGCGACACAGGTCGATCCTTCGTCGAAGTACTGGTTCGGGCTGCCGCCCGAGATCATGCGGACCATCCACCCCTACGACGAGTACATCCTTGCGCAAAGCCTCGTTGAGACTGATATTCCCGAGGACGACCTGTTCGCCGGAGTGCGGCTGGCTACCAGCCGGTAGCATCCGCCCGCGGACACTGTGTAGGCAAGCGTGGCGGTGGAAATGCCACCGGCACACCTAGGAGGTCGACATGGCCAAGTGGCTGACCCAGGAGTGGCTCGACGAGGGTAGGAAGCTCGCCGAGGGACAGCCGGAGCGACCGGGGGCTTCCGCCAGGCTGCAGTACGTGATCACCGGCGGACCCGACGGCGACATCCGCTACTACTGGGTGCTCGAGAACGGCAAGCTCCTGGAGTCAAAGCTCGGCGAGCTACCCGATCCTGAGGTGACGCTCACCCAGAACTACGAGGACGCCATGCGCATCCAGAAGGGTGAGCTGGACGCCAATGCCGCCTTCATGCAGGGCCGGGTGAAGGTCACCGGCAACATGGCAAAGCTTCTGGCGATGCTGCCGATCACGAGCTCGGCGGAGTACAAGCAGCTCCAAGCCGACACCTTGGCGATCACCGAGTTCTGATAGCGGCTGCCGGCCGCGTGCGGGGACGAGCCGGCTGCCGCCGGGATCTGACGACCCAGAGGCTCAGGCGGCGCGCATGAGCTCGCGAAGGACCCGGTAGCCGAGGAGCTTCATCTGTCCCTCCTCCACCGCCTCGGCCAGAGCTCCCCCGGCCGAGAGCAGGCCATGATCGGCCGTGCGTTCCCGCCAGTCGGGTGCTGCCGCGCGCAGCTCGGGGGTGTCGAGCGCCGGTCGCAAGCAGACCTCGGTCACCCCGGGCTCAATGCCCGCGAGGAGCGACCCCAGTTGCGCCCCGATGCTCGATCCGTGGCCCGTCGCCGCGACGGCATCGGGGCCGACCGCCTCCCTGGCGCCTACCGAGCCGCCTGGGACGCCATGCAAAGCGCCGGTCGAGTCGCCTGTCAGGATGACACGGTCCGGAGAGACCACGCCGCGCTCGGCGGCGAGGGTCCGGAACGGGAAGCCTGCAAGCCGTTGGGCCCCGGCGTCTGGCAACCGCAGAGGTAAGCGGAATTCCTCCGCCAGGTCCAAGAAGACGTCGAAGAACTCGGGCTTGAGCTGGACGGCGTCCAGATGGGCGTCCAGATGGCTCACGTCAAAGCCCCAGTAGATCGCCCGCTCGAGCTGAGCGCGGCACTCCCGGCGTACCTCGTCGAGGTCGGCGTGGTCCCACAGGTCGGCCGCCGTCCGCGGGAAGCCGCCGTCACCGTCGAGCAGCGACGGCGCCTGGGTGATCGGTCCCCAGCGATACAGGTCGTGTTCGGCATTGAGCGTGAGGCCCACGCCGACGTCTTCTCCCCGGTACTGAGCCGCGGCACCGCGTGCCCACGGTGCCGGCACCATCAAGGTCGCGGTCGTGGCGGTCCCTTTGCGCAACGCCTCGTAGATGGCGAGGTTCCCGGCGTGGAACACCCCTAGTTCGGCGCAGCTCAGCACGAGCAGGCGGTCCTCGCGGTGGTAACCGAGTTGCTCAGCCAGTGTGGTCACGGGACTGACGGTAGCCGGAGTGTGCGAAGGGGCCAACCGCTCGCGGATTCTGCCTCGACTCCCCGTTCCCGAGGCGACCCGTCTGCTCGTGACGGGAGGAAGTGGCACACTGGCACCATGGTGTTACCAGGCATTCTGGCTTCGGATCCCCTCGTCGGCGGGATCATCGGAGGCGTCGTCGTCCTCGTGCTGGTCGGCATTATCTTCCTTCGCTCGTGCTTGACGGTGGTGACGGAGTACCAGCGGGCGGTGTTCTTCCGCTTCGGGCGGATCCGGGCGCAGGCCAAGGGCCCCGGCCTGATCTTCCGCATCCCGGGGGTCGACCGGGTCGTCAAGGTGAATCTCCGCGTCGAAGTGGTCGACATCCCCCCGCAGTCTGCGATCACGGCTGACAACGTCACCTTGCAGGTCGATGCCGTCGTCTATTTCCGAGTCGACGACCCCGTCAGGGCCGTCGTCGGGGTGGACAACTTCCGTCTTGCGAGCCAGCGCATCGCCATGACGAGCCTGCGCTCGATAATCGGTCGCCACGAGCTGGACAATCTTCTCGCACACCGAGAGGACATCAACAACGAGCTGAAAGCGCAGATCGCGCTGTCCACTCAAGGTTTCGGCGTCGAGGTGCACGAGGTCCAGATCCGCGACATCTCCCTCCCGCCAGAGCTCGTGCGGGCGATGTCCCGCCAGGCGGAGGCCGAACGCGAGCGCCGGGCCAAGGTGATCGCCGCCACCGGCGAGCTCGAGGCCTCGAGAGAGCTGTCGGAGGCGGCCACGACGCTGGCGTCGGCTCCCGGTTCGATGCAGTTGCGGTCCTTGCAGACCCTTGCCGAAGTCGCGACCGAGCACAATTCGACGCTGATCTTCCCCATCCCGATCGAGCTGCTCGAGTTCTTTCGCCGCGGCTCAGCCGACGAGGTCACGCCGTTCGCTGTGCCACCGCCCCAGCCGGCTCCGCCGGCCTCGAGCGCATCCCCGTCCTCGCCGGCCGCGGTCGCGCCTGTGCACGGTGCCGCGGCTGCGATTGGTGTCACGACGGCGACGAGCGGCGGGCCAGTAGGCGACGACCCGCCCGTTTGAGTCAGGTTCGGCCCAGGCGACTCTCGCGCGTCGGCGGGCACGGTCGCTGAAGCGGAGCGATGCGTCTGGCCACGCGACCGACAATCAGACCGATCACGATCCCGCCCACGACGTCAGAGGCATGGTGGATCTTCGTGTGGATGCGGCTGAGCGCCACCACCAATGCCAGCGCATAGTAGATCGGCGCGCGCTTGTTCCCGTCGGCGAGCAACGTGGCCGCGCAGAAGGCTGCGGTTGCGTGGCCGCTCGGAAAACTAGAAGTGACGGGCTGGCGGAAGGGGAGCGGATGCGTCTCCACGGGCCTGGGGCGCCTTCTCCTGAACAGTGATTTCAGCCCGGCGTTGACGACAACCGATTCGATCCCGGTGGCGATGATCGCTCGCAATCCCGCGCGAGTGTCGCCAGGGCGGCCGCGAAGGATCCGCACGAGCCCGAGCGCGAGCCACAACAGACCGAAATCACCGAGCGCGGAAGCGGTGTAGAAGATCCGATCCGCGATCGGATTGCCGCGCAAACGGGCGAAAACGTCGTCGACCCGAGCGTCGAAGGCCTCGACCCGGCTTGGTGCGGCGTCGACTTTGAGAGCGGCGGACGGACGCATCAGGCGGGCAGGCTCACCGAGCTCACGCCTGGGGCCTCCAAGGCCGGAGCGGCCAGGGCCGGAGCTGCCAAGGCCGGAGCGGCCAAGGCCGGAGAGGCCAGAACCGTGGCTTCCGAGGTCGGAACCGCCAGCGCCGGCGCTGCCAAGGCCGGAGCGGCCAGGGCCGGGTCGCCTCCGAAGGAAGGGCAATATGCCTGGAAGGCACAGAAACGGCACAGGCTGGACGGGTTCGGCCGGAAGTCGTCCTCCCGGCACGCTCGTTCGATGGCAGACCAGACGCCGAGGGCTCGCTGGCGGGTACCGCGCATCGTCTGGTCTGTCGGTGCCGCCGAGATGACGACCCGGTCGCGCAGGTAGAGAAGGCGGACAACCGCTGGCCTCAGCTTCCGTTCCGCCTCGCACATGAGGGCGTACATCTGCACCCCGCTCAGACGCGACCTCGACTGCTCGCTGCGAGGTGCGCGCCCGGTCTTGTAATCGACGACGACGAGGCTGCCGTCCTCGAGCTCGTCGAGGCGGTCGATGATCCCGTGCACTCTGACGCCGTCGAGGTCGGTGCTCACGTGCAGCTCGAGGCCGACGGCCCGGACCTTGTCCGGGTCCTCGAGCTCGAAGTAGCGGCTCACGAGCTCACCCGCATCGGCGAGAAAGGCGGTCGTCTCCGCCCCGTCGAGCTTCAGACCTTCGAGCTCTACGCCGGCGCGCAGCTCCTGCCAGGCGAGATCCAGGCTCGCCTGTGCTGCCGACCTGCTCCTCGAGCCGGCCTGGTAGCCGGTGAACAACAGCTCGAGCGCCCGGTGGACGAGCGTTCCTTTCAGGGCGGCCGGCGACGGCGGCTCCGGCAGGTGCTCGATGACCGAGAAGCGAAACGCGAGCGGGCAGTTCGTAAAGGCGGTGATCTTCGAGGGCGAGAGTGTGCTCGGAAGGTCTAGTTCGGTCGCAACAGGAGCCATTGAGCCCAGGCTACGCCGGGGGTGGGTCAAGAGCCCGGATCACCGACTCGGCGACGATGCCGGGCTGCTCGAGCGGGCCGAAATGGCCGAGCCCGGGGAGCACTTCGAGCTGCCCGTCGACTAGGCGCTCCACCAGCAGCCCGAGCGCGGCCGGAGTGAAGTCGTGGCTCTCGCTGCCACAGGCGATGACCACGGGGCACTCGATCGCGCCCAGGCGGGAGAAGGCAGGGTGACAGAAGCCGTTCTCGTATGTCCGGGCCTCGTTCTCGCCCTTGCACCGGAGCCGGACGGTACCGTCGGGCAGGTCTTCAAAGCCGAACTCGACGTAGGCGGCGAGTGCTTCGGGGTCAAAGGACTGCAGGGGCGGCTTGGAGGCATAGTTGGCATAGGCCTCCTCCCGCGAGGCGAAGATCTCACGACGTTGCCGGGCCCGTTTGGCGAGCGGCGCGGCCAGGTCCGGCGTCGGCGGATCGTCTGAGGGGAAGACGATCGGCTCGAAGCAGTAGAGGCCCGAGAAGGTGCCTGGCCGCGCCTCCTCGGCGAGCAAGAGGGCGGCCCCTCCGCAGGAGTGGCCGATGCCGACAGCGCCCTCGAGCCCGAGAGCTTCGACGGCCGTGAGGACATCGTTTCCAAAGCCGACCCAGTCGAAGTCCAAGTCCGTCCGCACTCCTGACTCGCCGTGGCCGCGCAGATCGGGTGCCAGGCAGTGGAACCGGTCTCCCAGGCTTCGTGCCAGCGGCCTGAGTACCCGGGCGTGGAAGCCCGTCGCATGGACGAGGAGGGCGGAAGGACCCCCACCTCCGAGATCGTGCAGGGCCAGGGTGACGCCGTCGGGGGTTGTGGCTCTTGTGGGCGGCACTGACCGAGCAGGCTAATGGCTGTCGATCAGGGTGGGGATGGCGCCCGAAGAGCCGGGCAAGCTAAAAAGATGGCCCGTGGAACACCTTCTCTCGTCCTGGGGCTACGTCGCGCTGTTCCTTCTGACCTTCGCCGAGGCGGCCTGCGTGCCGATTCCCTCCGAGGTGACGCTCGGCTTCGCCGGGTACCTGGCTTCGACCGGCAGGCTGGAAATCGCGCTCGTGATCGTGCTTGCCGTCGTCGGAGAGTTCCTGGGCTCCTTCGTGGGCTGGTCGATCGGCCGCTTCGGCGGCCGTGCCCTGGTGGACAGGTTCGGTCGCTACGTTCTCCTCACGCACTCGGACCTGGACAGGACCGAGCGCTGGTTCCGGAGACGGGGGGAGCCGGCGGTGATCCTCGGGCGCATCCTGCCGGTGGTCCGCACCTTCATATCCATTCCCGCCGGACTTGCGGAGATGAGCCTCGTGCGCTTCGGGGCGGCGACGTTGGCGGGAAGTGCCGTCTGGTGCACTGCGATCGCCCTCGTCGGCTACGAGCTCGGCGGAGAGTGGACAAACATCACCAGGGGGTTCAGCGCAGCGGGTTACGTCCTGGTGGCTGCAGCTGTTGTCATGATCGGCGTCTTCGTGCTCCACCGGCTCTCGGTCGTGCGTCGGGAGCGGCAGGCCGCGGGGCGCTAGCGGGCCGCGCGGTGGGCCGCTACGGCCTCGTCAGCCCTTGGGGCAGTGTGCGCTCGAGGCTTGCCCGGAGTTGGGGCTCACCTCCAGGCAGGACTCGTCGACGGCCACGAAGTCCCGTGCCGGGATCTCCTTCATCAGGTCGACGAGGGTGAGAGGCCACTGCGGGAAGGCGCTCCCCTGGAAGTACCAGTCGCTGCCGTTGTCGGCGAGTATCAGACCGTAGTGCTGCATGGCGGTGATCACCACGGCCAGCTGGGCGCAGTACGGCGACCCGGCCTTGCAGATGTCCGAGGCGCTAAAGCTGGCGCTCAGACGGAAACGTGCCCCCATCGGGGGATAGTCGGCGCCACAGGACCCTGCCTCGTGCCGAGCCGGCCAGATGTAGGCATCGTCGGTGCACTCCGTCGTGAAACGGATGGCGTGGTCCACCTTGCCCGAGAGCACCTCCTGGTAGAGCAACAAGCCCGGCAGGATCGGAAGGCCTGCCGCATCGGCCGAGGTCCAGCTGGCGGGGCGCAGCGCGTTCGAGTTCAAGCTCCAGATCGCGCCCGAGCCGGCGGTCGAGGCGGTCCTGGAGACGTACTGGGCGTCCCAGAGCTCGTAAAGGACGCAGGTGGCGGGGTCGACCATGAGGGCATGGCGGTCGCCCGAGGCGTTCTGGCCTCCCTCGATGGGTGTGTTCGGCCCGAACGGGTAGGGGCCCGGATCACTCTCGCTCGCGTAGAGGAACTTGAGATGGATGAAAGGCTGGGTCTTGGGGTTGACCGTCCACGGGATCCCGTAGGGGTAGCCGCCCTCGTTTGGCCCGAAGTCGGGGTGCAAATTGGTCGCGGCGGCCGCCATGTGCCCCATCCAGGTGGCGCTCAGCTTGTTGACCGGCAGCGTCGAGATGTCGGTGTTCCAGACGTTGTCGCCGGGGAACATCTGGCAGTGCGTGCCGGGCACCGTGGGGCCCTTCGCGACCGGCGTCGGGGTGAGCGCCGCCGCGTGGCCCACGCCCACGGCCATGGGCACGCTGGCCAGCACCAGCGCGGGACACGCCAGGGCGGCAGCCCATCCGAGACCCAAGCGCAGGCGCGATCGACGAGAAGTCTCCATCCTCGCAATATCGGCCTCGTGCCCCGGGCCTTGAGCGTTTCTTGCGACCCCAGGCCGGTGAGCCCTACGGTCGCCTCCGGGAGGGATCGGGCGATGGACGAATTCGAGAAACGCATCCAAGTGACGTCCGATCTCCTCGCCCACTTGCTCGAGGAGGCTGTGGAGATTGCCCGCACGGCGGGTGAGCTCACGCTCGGCCTCTTCCGCTCGGCCGGCCTCGCCGTCGAGGAGAAGTCCGACGGCTCGCCGGTGACACAAGCCGATCGGCAAGCTGAACGCCTCATCCGCGAGGAGCTCGAACTGCGTCATCCGGGCGACGGGATCGTCGGGGAAGAGGAGGCCCCCAAGCCGAGTGAGACAGGGCGGCGGTGGTTCGTGGACCCGATCGACGGGACTATTGCCTTCACCCGAGGCGTCGGCACGTACACGAACCTGCTCGCCATGGAGGACGAGGACGGCATCGCCCTCGGGGTCATCAACGTGCCCGCCCTCGGCGAGACGGTCTACGCGGCGAGAGGTCTTGGGTGCTACTGGAACGGTGCCCGGGCGCACGTGAGCGAGCGGGGCGAGCTGGCGGAGTGCTACTTGAGCACGAGCGGCTTCGACAACTGGGATGAGGCCACCCTCCTGGCGGCGAAGAGAGCCTGTCGCGAACTTCGCACATGGGGCGACGGATTCGGGTACGCCCTCGTCGCCACCGGGAGAGTCGACGCCATGGCCGACATGCAGGCCGAGGCCTACGACGTCGCTCCGATGCCCGTCATCCTCTCGGAGGCAGGCGGGCGCTTCACGGACCTGCGCGGCACGCCGAGACACGACGGCGGGTCCGCCCTTGCCAGCAACGGGCGCATCCACGAAGCCCTCTTGAAGCTGTTGGCGCGATCTTGACCACCAGACCAGGAACGAGGCCGCCGGCCGGGTCACTTCTGGTCCGCGGGATCGGGCAGCTCGTGACCAACCAGCCCGAGCTCGGTGCGGGGAGCCTCGGCGTGCTGCACGACGTCGACCTCATCGTCGAGGAGGGCAAAGTGGCCTGGATAGGAGCCGCCGGAAGCGCCCAGGCAGCAGACGTGATGGTGGACGCGGGGGGGCGGTGCGTCATTCCCGGCTTTGTGGACTCGCACACCCACCTCGTCTTCGCCGGTGATCGCGTCGCGGAGTTCACCGCCAGGATGGCTGGCGAGCGCTACGTCGCCGGAGGGATCTTCGCCACCGTCGCGGCGACACGGTCCGCCCCTGAGAGCTTGCTCGCGGAGAGGGCGACGAAGCTGGCGAAAGAGGCCGAGTCCCAGGGCACGACGACGCTCGAGACCAAATCGGGTTACGGCCTCACAGTCACAGACGAGTCGCGATGCCTCGAGGTCGCCGGGGCGGTCGCCGAGGAGGTCACGTTTCTCGGCGCGCACGTCGTGGCACCTGAGTACAGGGGGAGGGAGGAGGACTACGTCGCCCTCGTCACCGGCCCCATGCTCGAAGCCTGCGCGCCGAAGGCCGGGTGGTGTGACGTCTTCTGCGAAGAGGGCGCCTTCGGTCCCGATTCCGCCCGGGGGATACTGCAGGCGGCGCGTGCGTGCGGGCTCGGTCTTCGCGTGCATGCAAACCAGCTTTCCCACGGCGCGGGCGTCCGCCTCGCAGTCGAGATGGGTGCCGCCTCGGCCGACCATTGCACTCATCTCGACGGAGCCGACGTCGATGCCCTCGCCGCCTCGGAGACGGTGGCCACCCTCTTGCCGGGGGCCGAGTTCTCCACCCGGTCGCCCTACCCTGACGCGCGCCGGCTGCTCGAGGCCGGGGTCACCGTCGCCCTCGCGACCGACTGCAACCCGGGGACCAGCTACACCACGAGCATGCCTTTTGTCATCGCGCTCGCCGTGCGTGAGATGCACATGACCCCCGACGAGGCGTTACGGGCGGCCACTGCCGGGGGCGCACGGGCGCTTCGGCGCCATGAGCTCGGTGCTCTCGCCCCCGGCTACCGCGGCGATCTCGTCGTGTTGAACGCGCCGTCGCCGGCACATCTCGCCTACCGTCCGGGCGTGGCCCTCGTCGCCACCGTGGTCCGCGCGGGCCGGGTGATCAGCTCCGCGGACGCCCTGTCGCCCGGAGCCCTCGGGCCGGCCTGCTGACCGGGCGCCGACGACCGGCCGGGGACAAGGCGATCCCGGCGCAAGACGCTGGCGGCTTAAGCTGCCCAGACTGTGATCGACTCCGACGAGACGCCTGTGGTGGCTGAGGAACCGACCGCCCCTGTGACCGCCCGCAGGCGCCCGCAGCGACACCTGATCGAATGGGTGGTCGTAGTCGCAGTCGCGGTCCTCATCGCAGGTGGCCTGCGGGCCTTTGTCGTGCAGGCGTTCTTTGTGCCTTCCGGCTCGATGCTGCCGACGCTGCAGATCGGGGACCGCATCCTCGTCCTGAAGACGGGCTACACGATCCATCGAGGCGACATCATCGTCTTCCGCCGGACACCGGCCGACACCTCCACTAGCGACTCCGATCTCGTAAAGCGCGTCGTCGGCTTGCCCGGCGAGACCATCTCGTCGCGGGGCGACACGGTGCTCATCGACGGAAAGCCGATCGAAGAGCCGTGGCTACCGCCTCTGGGCGAGCAGGTGACCCAGCAGGGCGACGTCGACTGCGCCCAGAGCGCCTTCGAGATCCCGACGACGAAGATCCCCGCCAACCACTACTTCATGAGGGGTGACTGCCGCGGAGACTCCGTCGACAGCAGAGTGTGGGGGACCGTGCCGGCCTCGTACATCGTCGGCAAGGTCGTCGTCATCGTCTGGCGGTTCGGCCATCCCTACTTTCACTGGTTCTGATCTGCCCCTGTGACGAGCGTTTCCAGCTCAAGTAGGCCGGAGAGCCGGGCCGACGCGTCCGTCCGGCGCCGCCGGGTGCGTAGGGCTGCGATCCGACGCCGGCGCCTCATGGTCGTACTCGCTCTTGTCGCCATCGTCCTCGCGGTGGTCGCCCAGCTGACCTTCGGCGGGAGCACCGGGCCGAAGCTGACCCCGCAACAGGCCCGGATCGTCGCGCTCGCCACCAGCCAGCTGGGGTACCGCACCGATCCGGTCGACACCTACTGCAACCGCTTCAGTGCCTACTGGCAGGCGGGAGCTCTCGACTGTCCCAACTCGAATCGCGACGAGGAGTGGTGCGCCGACTTCGCCGCATGGGTGTGGCGCAAGGCCGGCGTCCGGTTCGTCTACGGTCAGGCCCCCGGTGACGTCAACGCCGCCTCGGTGAGCTTTTACCTGTGGGGGGTCGCCCACCATGCCTGGCATCCCGTCGGCTCCGGTTACGTGCCGCAAGCGGGGGACGTCGCCGTCTACGGGCTCGAGCTTGCAAGCCTGCAGGCCCAGCACGTGGCCGTGGTCACCAGCTACTCGCCGGGGGCGAGGGGCCCGAATGTCGTCAACGGCGACGGGGAGCGGACCGGTTTCAGCGTCGTCGAGACCGGCACCGACCAGTACAAGGCCGACCTCACAAGCGACGGCGGCCAGCTGGCCGGCTACGTCTCGCCGCCGCCTGTGTCCGTCTCGCGTCCTCGCCGGCACTGAACGGGGCGCCGGGCCGACTCGCGGCGGCGCCGAGCCACGTCGGGTCCCCTCAGAGAATCCGCTCTCCTCCGTGCTGACCGGGATGAGGAGCTCGTTGGCGACGATGCCCTCGCCGATCGAGCGCACGTTCTCGTAGGGCGAGACCTCGAACCGGAGCTCGAGCGCCTCTGCGACGGCGGTCACGGCAGCGTCGTGGCCCTCGCGAAGCAGACGACGTCTCCTTCGGCGAGGGGCTCTTCCGGATCGGGACTCACCAGGTCCCCGTTCCGCGCGATCTCGAGCCCTGGGCCGAGGCCCAGGCCGATCGCCTCGGCCGCACCGCCGAGGGTCGCCGCGCGCACCGTTGCCCGTGCCAGGGGACCGCCGCTCGGAGGGTCGCCTGCGTCGCCCCATTGGAGGTGGACGAGTGGCTGAAGGTGCGCCGTCGCCGTTTCGTACTCCTGTTGGTCGTTGAGGTTCGTAACCGACTCGAGCCCCGGGTCGAAGCGCGCCAGGTCGGGGTCGGCGAGCAGTGCCGCCTCGTCGAGCTCCTTCCAGCTGCACGCCTCGAGGAGCAGTGCCACCCGGAGCCGGTCGGAGCCGAGAAGGCTCTTTGCCGTCGGTGCCAGGTCGGCACGATAGGCGGCTGCGAGCGGCTGGCGGAACCCCCGCACGCATGGGACGCACGCGTCGAAGCCGGAGCCGAGCTCGCCCACCACGCGGTGAACGAAGGCGGGATGGAGGAAGGGAACATCAGTCGAGGAGACATAGGCGGCCTCGCAACGGTCCGCCAGTGCCTCCAGGCCGACGCTGAGGCCGCCGAGCGGGCCCTTTCCTTCCTCGATGTCCTCGAGGACTTCGAACGCGGCCGGGAGGGAGGGGAGTGACTGGCCGGGCGAGCGCACGAGCACGAGCGGGCCGCCGACGCCACGGGCGACGATCCCGGCCACGCGACGCACGAGCGTGGAGCCGTGCCATGCCAAGGAGGCCTTGGAGGAGCCCATTCGCGACGACCGGCCTCCCGCGAGGACGATCCCGCCGTTGCGGCTCACGAGGAGCCGTGCCCACTCGTGTCGGTAGCGGACCCAACCGGGTCGGGCCGCCGGGCGCGCTCAACCGGCGTCGTGCGTGCCTCCAGGGTCCGCGAGCTCGTCCGCCAGCTGGCGGGCGGTTGCGAGAGCTTCGCCGAGGGGCACGCCCGAGAGCGCCGCGAGGTAGCAGGTGACGGGCGCTGCCGTACGCTCGGATGCGTGGGCGGCGACTCCGGCGAGCGCGAGGAGCGTCTCCACCTCCGAGTCCGTGATGGGCGGCGAGCCCAGCGTCGCTGCGTACAGGTCGAGCCAACCGCGGGTGTCGAGTGCCATGACTGCCGAGCGTAGCCAGGCGGCGCGTGTACCGCCCTCAGCTCGGGTCGTGAGGGTGCCACTCGCCATGGACAAGGGCGTGAGCGCGGTGCTGAGGGCCGCCGGCCGCGACGAGCGGCCCTTCGCCCTTGTCGGCGCCTGGTCGGGCAGGCGCGCGCTTGTCGGCTCGGAGCCGCTGCTCGTCGCCGAGGACGCCGAGGACCCCTTCGCCGTCCTCGACGAGCAACCCGAGCTGACCGGTACCGTGCCCGGTGCCACGGGGGGTGGCTGGGTCGGCTACCTGGGCTACGGCCTCGGGGGACTGGTCGAACGGCTGCCGGCCTCGCCGCCGCGCCCCGTGCCCGTGCCGATCTCGACACTCGCCTTCTACGACCACTTGCTGGCCTGCGACGAGTCGGGGCAGTGGTGGTTCGAGGCGCTCTGGTCAGACGAGCACGCAGGGCGCCTCGAGTCGCGCCTTTCGGAGTGGCGCCGGCGCGCCGGCGAGGCTGAGGCGGAGGCCAACCAGTTCGAGTGCGGGAGGTTTCTCCTCCACCCGGAGCCCGAGACCCATCTCGTCTCGGTGGCGCGTGCCATCGAGCACATCCGTTCGGGCGACGTTTTCCAGGTCAACGTGTGCACGCGCCTCGAGGCCGATTTCTCAGGCGACCCGCTCGAGCTCTTCTGCGCCGGTGCGGATCGTCTCGTGCCGCGCTACGGCGCTTTCCTCGGGCACCGTTCGTTCGCGGTCGCCAGCTTCTCGCCTGAGCTCTTCTTGAAGCGCCGGGGCCGAGAGGTCCTGAGCTCGCCCATCAAGGGAACGGCGCGGCGCGAGCGTTCCTCGGCGAGGCTGCGGGAGCAATTGCTCGGCTCGGACAAGGACAGGGCGGAGAACCTGATGATCGTCGATCTCGTAAGGAACGATCTCGGTCGCGTCTGCCGTTATGGCAGCGTCGAGGTGCCCGAGCTGTGCAGGGCTGAGGAGCACCCGGGTGTCTGGCATCTCACCTCCGACGTGACAGGCGAGCTGTGCGAGGGCGTGTCCGACGCCGAGC
Source organism: Acidimicrobiales bacterium (assembly GCA_052146595.1). Lineage (GTDB taxonomy): Bacteria > Actinomycetota > Acidimicrobiia > Acidimicrobiales > Bog-793 > Fen-455. The sequence goes on along the minus strand of JBKQMT010000041.1, from coordinate 324 downwards.
TGCTCCGGGCCGCGTTCCCACCAGGTTCGGTCACCGGAGCGCCGAAGGTCCGGGCGATGGAGCTCGTGACCGTCCTCGAAGGAACTGGGCGCGAGGTCTACACCGGCGCCATCGGGATCGCGAGTCCCTTGACGGGCCTCGAGCTGAATGTTGCCATCCGGACCTTCGAGATGGCAGGGGGCAAGGTCTGGCTCGGTGTCGGGGGCGGCGTCGTGGCGGACTCCGAGCCGGATCGAGAGCTCGAGGAATGCTTGGACAAGGCACGGCCTCTACTGGCGGCAATAGGGGCCGAGCTAGGCCCGGCCCGCTCTGCCCGAAGCGGGA
>JBKQMT010000040.1:0-31846 GCA_052146595.1 Acidimicrobiales bacterium | reverse complement strand
ACCGTGTAGGTCACCGGCAAGCAGCCCATCGCCGTACGCCGGTCAGTGCCGAGGATGCGCTCAGCCTTCCGCTGCGCTTTCACCGTCTCGTAGTCGCTGCCACCCTTGCACGCACGACAGTGACAGCCGAAATGATGACCGAGTTGGCTCTCCGGCTCTGCCGATGGACCGAACCGCTGGCTTATCGCAGTTGCGAGTCCGCCGTCACGCTCCGTTGAGGACCAGCGCCGGTAACCTGGCTCACCTACAAGCCTGCCGATTGGGTCCACACTTGGGTCATCGATGCGCCAGGGTCGTGGTCCTCCCTTGCTCTGCTTGGCTGCCTCGATGGCACGCAGCCGCTCGTAATAGTCGCCGGCTCCTGGCACGGTTCTTACCTCGGCACCTTCGGCAGCCTGTCCGCGAGCGCCTTCGCTGCCGCCTCGAGCGCGGCGAGCCGACCCTCCGGCACGTACACCGGCTCCGGTCTGAGAGCGCGTGCAGCCGCACGGGCAGCCTTCTCTGCCTTCCACGCGGCGTCACGCGTTGCTATCTCAGCCTGGGTCTCCGGCGAGTAGTGCGGTGCACCCTTGCTCTTGCGCCAGGACCCACGCCACGCCGTGTCCTTGGTCATCTCACCACCCTCGGCAGTAGGTCAGTCAGCCGCTTCACCGTGGCCTCCAGTTCCCTGATGCGCTTCTCGGTTGGGTCAAGCGGTGGCTCCGGTGCTGCCTCCGGTATCAGTGGCTCGCCGGTAATGAGCCGCCGCAAGAACTCTTTCGGACTGATGGGCTCACCCTCACCGCCGTAGGTGTTCCGATGCCGGAAGCGCTGGACGTACAGGTCGTAGTCACGGCGCAGGTTGGCTTGTTGTTCCAACTTCGGGTCGTGCTCGAACACCGCCTCACCGGTCGCAGCGTCGTGGCTGACCAGCCGCCACCCTTCGGTTGCCTGGTCATCCTCGGCGAGTTGCACCGCCAGCGCACCGTTGACCTTCGTGGTCGGTGCCGTCTTTGGCTTGTAGTCCCGGACCGAGATGACGCGCCTGGGGGGACGGTCTATCAGGGGTGGGAAGCCTTCACCTTCCGGCTCCTCTGCCGGCGCGAAAGCCGCCAGCGCGTCGAGTATCTCTTGGTCGTAGCTCATTCTCAGTCGCCTCCTGTTGTGCTCTGGTTGTGCGTCAGGTGCCACTTGCAGACTTCGCGCTCCTCGTCCCTGAGCGAGTCACCGCTCACCGCGCCGGACTCCACCTGCGTGACCAGCAGGACGATGGCACCCTCCTCGCTGGTCAGTTCGTCGCCTGGGTCGTGCCCACGGTCGTGCTTGTAGTTCTCGCGCTCGCGGAACAACTTGCCCTGAGCACTTGTATAGACCTCCAGTAAGGTGGTCATCACACTCCTATCGCTCCACGGTCAACACCGTTGCCCGCTGTTTTGTCCTCTAGCCTGTCGTCCCTATGCGCTGCCTTCACCGCCGCAGCGTTCTGAGCTATGCGCTTGTTTTGCGCCTTGATATGGCTCGCAATGGTTGGCGATGCCGCTGCGTGCTCACCTTTATTCGGGGTGCTCGTCCTGGCTGGCGTATATCTTGGTTTGGCTGGCTGTGTCACCTTGCCAGGGAACTGCTCGAAGCCGTCCCGTAGTTGGGTCATTGCACTGTCTCCGTTTCCTTTTTCTTGTAGATTCTGCTATGTCCCTGCCAGTCATTCTCCGGCACATAGCCGCCGCAGCGCATCTCTTTGTCGATGCGATGCTTCGCCGCCAAGCCAGTGAACCTGACGCCTTCCGCCGTCAGATAAGCGCCGGTCTCGTCCAGACTGCGCCTGACTCTTGCCAGTTGCATCACTTCGCATCACCTCCCTTCACCGTGTCCCACGGCGCACCGGTCACCGGATGTGCCGAGTACTGCGTGCCGTGCTCATACGACGTGCGCTTGACCGCCAAGCCGGTGCTGCGTTCGATGGTCACGCCGTGCTTGTCCCACGTCCGTCCGTCACCGACCTTGAGCCTGAGCGCTTGCAACTCTGCCGCCTGGAGGCGCTGATACTCCGCTTCCGCCTGGCGCTGGCGTTCCTTCTCGGCAGCAGCCGCACGCTGAGCCGCCTGCCACGCTCTTGCCTCTGCCGCCGCAGCCTTGCGCTGAGACTGGTCTCTTTCGCGAGCCACACGCCGCCGCTGGTCGAGAGCCCTATGCTCCTGCGCGCCGTCGTCGGCAACCTCTTCTTTGGCTTGCCGCTGAGCACGCAGCCGCTCACCGCTGATGAGATGCTGTTCGTACTCGGCATACGTGACATTTGCCATCCGTGCCTTCCGGCGCTGGTCCTTGCTCAGCCTGCGTCCAGCCTCATCTATGGGTCGTGCTGGTCTCATCGGACTCATAGCAGCTCATCCTCTGGGTTCCGGTAGTACGGTCTCCGCTGCCACGCACTCATCGTCAAGGTGGACGACTCGGTAGCGTCCCTTGACGACTGCGACCGTGCCGTAACCGACTGGCAGCCAGTGACCGCACCAGCCGCAGGGTCCGGCGTAGTGGTTTCTGTGCCGCCACTGGAGCGGGTTCCGGTGGCTCCGGTCTCTGGGTCGCGAAAGCAGACCGTGGAAGTCGATGGCGTCTTGCGGTTGCATCTCACGTCAGTCCTCACCTTCAAGGGTCGGCTGGACGGATGCTGGTGGCGCGGCTGGTGCCGGAATGTGGTAGGTGGGAACGCCGCCCGTGCGCTTGTAGACGACCCCGGCTTTCCAGCGAGCATCGCTCAGCGTCTTGTCGTTCGTGCTTGCTCGCCGGTCCTTCGTAAGCGCAGCGATGACCTCGGCGACAGGATGGCGCCCGTGGTCGGCGAGCAGTTCCCGCAGGACCTCCGCCGTGCTGGCGGATGTCGCGTATGACCCGTGTTCACGTCTAGGACGGAAGATGTCATCTTTGGTGGTGGTGGTCTCGCCGAGCCAGCAGACACGGATGGTCCTGACGCTGCCCACTACCGGGTCCTCTACATAGCAGACATCGAACCGATACCGCAGGGACGGCAGCTCCGGCGAGATGGCGCCCATGGTGTTCTTTATCTGGACTGCCACCTTGAGTTTGCCGGTGTCATCTTCTTTGTCATCGGTCAGGACGATGACCGCACGGCTGGTGGCACTGATGGCACGGCTGCCCATAATCCGGTCGAGCGCCGCCGTCGAGTCACCTTTGTTGAAATGGATGATGCCGAGACAAGCAGCCTCAAGGTCGTCCAGCGCCGCCAGCAGTGGCGTCACAGCCATGCGCCATTCGTGGTCCTGGTGAGTGTTTACCTTGACCTTGCCGCCGACGTGGCTGGTAAGCGGGTCGAGCACAAGCAGCCGAGCACCCTGCGCCAGCATGGCTTTGGTGAGTTGCTCGATGTCGTCCGGCACCTGGAGCGTGCCGTCCCGTCCGTTGATGAAGACTCGAAAAACTAGATCGAGGTCGGCGCCGGCAGCGATGAGACGTGGCGCCACCGCACGGCTCCAGGAGTCCTCAGTCGTGGCGTACACCACCGCAGCCGGTTCGCCGAACAGGTCACCGGCAAGCGTGCCACGACTGACTTGTGCCGCCGTGTCGGAAGCGATAGCGGACTTGCCGTAGGACTCCGGTCCGACCAGCAGGGTTTCCAGACCTAGTGGTATCCGGTCTTTCTGCAGCCATAACGTCTGGCGTATTTGGATGCCGGACGCCGGCACCAGTTCCAGCGTCCGGTTGCTCTCAGTCATTGCTGCCGAGAGCGCAGGTAATCCTTCACGGAAGCCACCGTGACGAGTCGGCGAGCGCCGATGGTGAGGGAGGGTAGGTCCCCCTGCTGCAAGAGCACATAGAGCCGTGCCCTAGAGATGTTGAGCAGTTCCACGAGTTGTGGAACGTCCAGACAACGGATTTCGTCGTCGGCCGGTGTGGTGGTGGTTGTGCTCATGCTTCCCTCGCTTGCTGGTGGTGGTTTTCCTCCCTACCAGTCTGACGAGGTCGGACCTCTGCAGCCTGACTCACCAATATGCCGGCTGACCTGGATTCGAGAAATATTTCACAGCTCAGCGTGGTCTCGTGGCGTCGTTTTGGTCCGTTTTGAGCACGTAACCGACTCTTGACGACAGTGCTCTGACCAGGGAAAACGTACTGCGACCTGGAAGACGAGACTGGCTGTGATTCGTCCACAGACCTGAGAGTCTGCTGTGAAAACGCTGAGCACAACCGGCGAGAGTGGGAAGCCGACCCTGGCGCCGGCACCACCGAGGCAAAGCGTGCCGCACCGGGCGACCATCCTCCTGGGCGCAGCCGAGCCCGGCACCACCGAGCCGGAGTGGCGCCAGGGAACAGCAGGAGTAAGTCGTAGCAGCGCCACTTAGGAGTACGAACTACGAACTACGAGTTAGTAAGTCGTAGTCAGTAGTCTGTATTTAGGTGTGGTAGGAGTACGACTTACTCAGTACCGCACACAGACCGCACACAAGGTGAGCGCGCAACCGCACCCAGAGCACAGCCGCACAGGGAAACCGCAGGTCATATGCGAAGCAGCCCACCTGGCTACCTCACCAGGTGGGTCGCTACGCGTGTTTGTCTTAACCGGATACTTGCGCGCGCAACTATCAAGGACCTTGACTACCACCAGCCCCGACGTCGCCGAGGTCGCCCGCGCCACACCCGGCGAGCACCACGGGCGTAGTAGTGGTGCCTGACCCAGCGAGCCCACCTTCTCACTTGGCGCTCCTGACCATCTCGTCCATGCCGGCTGCAGCATTGGCGAACGCAGCGGGCAACAGGTGGGAGTACAGGTCGCTGGTGACAGCGATGGAACTGTGACCCAGGACCTTGGACACGACCTGCAATGGCACGCCGCTCGCCAACATCAACGACGCCGCCGTGTGCCGGCATAGGTGGGGGTTGATGTGCTCGCCCAGGGCGGCGTCAGCGCACTTGACGAACTGGTTGTAGAACTCGCCAGGGTCCTGCTGGCGCCCGACCGTGTTCGGGAACAGCCAGGCATCCCCGACACCAGGATGCCGGCGCCGGTGCTCAACGAGGGCGTCGTGAACGAACGCCGGCAGGTCGACGCTCCGCACGCTCGCCCTCGTCTTGGTCTTGCCGTGCACGGTGAGCGAGTTGCGTTCGAGGTCCACATCGCTCCATCGAAGGTTGAGGGTTTCTTGCCGGCGCAGACCCAGCCCCAACATGGTTGTCCACGCAGCCCCGAACCGTTCGTGAGCGGCGAACGCAGCCAGCAGGACCTTGCACTGCTCGGGCGTCAAGGTGCGACCTTCCTTGTGCTCCTCTGGCACCGGGTCCACATCGAAGGCGACATTGCGGGCGCAGTAGCGGTTCTTGATGCCGAACTTCAGCGCAGCCGCCATGACGATGCGAATACGGCGAACGACAGAGTTGCTGTAACCGCGCTCTGCAGCGCGGGCAATCAACTTCTCGATGTCCTGCGGCTTCAGGGCGTTCACCTTGTGCTCGCCGATGAACGGCAGGATGTGAGTGTTGGCGGTGCTCCTGTAGTAGCGCACCGTGTTGGCGCTCCGGCGCAGTTGCAGCGACGCCAACCACTCTGAAAACAAGGTGTTCACGGTCACCACCTTGTCTGTCGCGGGCAAGCCCTCCGCCAACCGGCGCTCTGCTTCCTTGCGCTTCTCGAGCACCTGTTTCTTGGTGGCACCGTAGAGCAGGACTCGAGGTCGACCGGGCACGCTCAGAGCAGCGACCCAGCGACCATCTCCCTTCCCGTCCCGATGCCCACGCTGGTAAACCGAACCCTCCCCGCTGGTCCGTCGTCCTGCCATTGTGAGCCCCTTCCCTCGCTGGTTGCTGTCAAATCTAGTGGCAGCCTAGTCGCTGGGAGGGTCTTTGTCAAACTAAAGCCCTGGTCAGTGGTGATAGCTCCGGTGTTACAGCCCCGAGAGTATGCGACTTGGGGGGTTTCGAGCCCAGCCCGGGTGTGATGCCGATCCGCCGGGGCTGAGCCGTGATCGCGGCCCTGGACGCAGACGTGCGCACGAGAAGAAGCGGCAGCCAAATGACTGACGACGTTGATTTCATGATGCTGACAAACTCCTGGACAGAGATGTTCCGACACATGCGGCGGTGCTTGAGGGGGTCAAGCGCTGCCTTCTCGTGACGGTGGCCGGCCTTGGTCTGCTGGCGATGGCTGTGCTCCTGGTGCTCACCGACACCGTCACGGTCACGATCACGTCGGCAGTCGTGGCCATGGTCGTCTTCGAATTGTGCCGGCGGGGCATGGTGGCACAAGGGCCTGTGGAGAGACCCGGCGGGCGGCTCGGCTAGTCGGTTTCACGCCGGAGCGGTGCCCTGGCCAGGTAGCGGCCCCACCCCACCTCTCCGGTGAAACTCCCGTCGACGGCCACCGGCTGGCCCCGACTCAGCACGAGCTCGGGCCATCCGATGGCTTCCATTCCCTCATAAGGCGACTGGTCGACTGCCATGTCGAGGTTCTCTGCGCCAAGCAGGTGTCGGCGCTGCGGGTCCCACACGACCACGTCCGCGTCGGCTCCCACCGCGAGCGAGCCCTTGGCGGGCCACAGTCCGAAGGTCCGCGCGGGCGCCTCGGCACAAAGGCGCACCCAGTCAGAAGTGGAGATGCGGCCCGCCCGAACCCCTTGCCAGACGAGCGTGAGCCGGGTCTCGATACCGGGCAGACCTCCCGGAATGTCGGTGAAATCGGTCACGCCACCGGGACGGCCAGCAAGGCCCGCACGACGGTCGGCGCGCCAGAACGGGCAGTGGTCCGTGGCAACGGTGTGGACATAGCCGCTCGCAAGTCCCTCCCACAGCTCTTCAGCGTGCCAAGGGTCGCGTAAGGGCGGGGCGCACACAAAGTCGACTGCGTCGGGACCCTCGAGGCGGCTCGTGTCGAGATAGAGGTACTGAGGGCAGGTCTCGGCCTTGATGTCCACGCCGCGCTCTTGGGCGGAGCGCACCGCCGCCAGCGCCGGAGCCGACGAGACGTGGACGATGTAGATGGAGGCGCCCGTGACCTCGGCCAGGGCGGCCGCCCGCCCGACGGCCTCGCCCTCGAGCACGGCCGGACGCGTGCGCGCGTGCTCGATGACACCGGTCCGTCCTGCGGCCAACGCCTCACGGCGCAATTCCTCGATGGCACCGCCGTTCTCGCAGTGCAAAGTCACGAGCGCACCGTGCCGGCGAGCGGCACGCATGAGGCGCACGACGGTGGCATCGTCGACCTGCAGGCGGTCAGGGTAGGCCAGATAGAGCTTGAACGACGTGATCCCCGCTTCCACTCCAGCTGCCACGACCGACTCGGGCACGGCCTCGGTGAAAGTGAGGTGGAGGCCCCAGTCGATGACAGAGGGCTCGGCCCACGAATGCCAGGTGGCGACCGTGGCCATCGGATCGTCTCCCCGGGTGACTGTCACATAGTCGATGATTGTCGTCGTGCCGCCGATGGCGGCGGCCCGAGTGCCACTGACGAAGTCATCCGACACGCGTACAGCGCCCACGGGCATGTTCATGTGAGTATGGGCGTCGACCCCGCCCGGGATGACGAGCTTGCCGCTCGCGTCGTGCACCTGCTCACCAGGGAAGCTGACGAGCCCAGAGGCCACCTCGGCGATGCGCCCGTCGTCTCCGGTGCGCACGTCAGCCAGTCTCTGGCCGCCGACGTCGACCACAACCCCTCCCCGTATCAGCACAACCAGACCCTCCTCGTCCGAGTGACCGGCTCGCTTGTCCCGGGCGACCGGCTCACGCCGGACCTTAGGTCAGACAGACTCGTCGACCATGGCGTCGGCAACCTTGCGGAAACCGGCGATGTTCGCGCCGACCACGTAGTTCCCGACTTGACCGTACTGCTCGGCGGCCTCGCGCACCTGCGCATGGATGGCGGCCATGATCAAACGCAGCTGCTCGTCGACCTCCTGGCGGCTCCACTGCAGGCGCTGGCTGTCCTGTGCCATCTCCAGGCCGGAGACCGAGACGCCGCCGGCACTTGCCGCCTTGGCGGGCCCATAGAGGATCCCCGTGGCGAGGAAGAGCTCGACCCCGTCGGGGACCGTCGGCATGTTGGCGCCCTCGGCCACGAGCGTCACGCCGTTGTTCACGAGGTTGGCGGCGTCCTTGCCACTGATCTCGTTCTCAGTGGCCGACGGGAAGGCGCAGTCGGCCGGGATGTCCCAGAGCGCGTTGACGTCCTCGCCAGGTCTGGCCGGCATGAAGGTCGCCCACCCGAAACGCTCGGTGTACTCACTGATACGGCCACGCCGGGCGTTCTTCAGCTCGATGACCCAGTCGAGCTTTTCGCGGTCGATCCCGTCGGGATCGTAGATGAACCCGCTCGAGTCTGAGAGCGTGACAGGCCGGGCGCCCAGCTGGATCAGCTTCTCCACCGTGTACTGAGCGACGTTGCCACTGCCAGAGATCAGGCAGGTCTTCCCTTCCAGGCTCTCCGAGCGGGTGGCGAGCATCTCATCGGCGAAGTAGACGGTGCCGTAGCCCGCCGCCTCGGGCCGCACGAGCGAACCGCCCCACCCATAGCCCTTTCCGGTGAGGACACCGCTGAACTCGTTGCGGATCCGCTTGAACTGACCGAAGAGGTAGCCGATCTCACGTGTGCCGACGCCGATGTCGCCTGCGGGCACGTCGGTGAACTGACCTATGTGACGCTGCAGCTCGGTCATGAATGCCTGGCAGAAGCGTCGCACCTCGGCCTCGCTGCGCCCCTTCGGGTCGAAGTCGGAGCCGCCTTTTGCTCCGCCCAGGGGCAGCGTCGTAAGGGCGTTCTTGAACACCTGCTCGAAAGCGAGGAACTTGAGCAGCCCCGCGTACACGGTGGGATGAAACCGGAGGCCCCCCATGTAGGGACCGATGGCGCTGTTCATCTGGACGCGAAAGCCCCGGTTCAACTGGACCTCGCCACGATCGTCGGCCCACGTGACCCTGAAGACGATCATTCGTTCCGGCTCTGCCATTCGCTCGAGGATCTTTGCCTCCTCGTAGCGGCGATCCTCCTCGAGAAGGGGCGTCAGGCTCGTGTAGACCTCGCGCACGGCCTGGAGGAATTCGCGCTCCCCGGGGTTCTTGGCCTCCACCTCGGTGATGGCGTGCTCTACGTAGTTCACCCACACATAATGCCAGTCTTGTAGTTCGAAACACTAGGGGCGAAAGTCCCCCCATTCCCGCCTGAGCGGCAGGAGATGGCACCTATCGCAAACCGGCGAAGAGGTCGTCCTCGGGCGTGGGTGCGCCCGTCCGGTCGTAGGCGCGAATGAACGTCTCGCGGCTCATCAGCTTGGAGAAGAGATCGATCCCGAGCTGCAGGAAGAACGTCCCGTCGACCTGGCTCTCGTGTGCTGCGAGCGCTGCGTACTGCTTGGCGGTGTAGCCGGCGCAATCGACGGTGGCGGCGATGAGCTCGTCGGCCACGCCGAAGTCCCAGTCCTCCTCGGCCTCGTCCGGCGGCTGAACCCCTGCGCTGCGGATCGTCTCGCGGAATTCGGCCATGTTCGACTTCGCGATCGCGGGATAGTAGAGCTTGTCGGCGACCGGGTTCGCCTCCAGCGCCGCGAGCGTGATCCGGTGCGCCTGGATGTGGTCGGGGTGACCGTAGAAGCCGTTGGCGTCGTACGTGACGACCACCTGGGGACGGTAGCGCCGGATGAGCTCGGACAGGCGCCCGGCCGCTTCGGCCACCGGCGTCGTCCAGAACGAGCCCGGGGCGTCGTTCTGTGGCCAGCCCATCATCCCTGAGTCCCTGTAGCCGAGCAGCTCGAGGGAGCCGACACCGAGGATCTCGCAGCTGGCTTCCAGCTCTTGGCGCCGTTTGGCGACGACCCACGCCTCGTCGTGAGCAGCCTCGCCGGGCTTGCTCGCCTGGTGCCCGTCGCCGAGCTCGCCGTTGGTGCAGGTCACCACGACGGTCCGGATACCCTCTGCCGAGTAGCGGGCGAGGATGCCACCTGTTGATGTCGCCTCGTCATCGGGGTGGGCATGGACTGCCATCAAGGTCAGTGCCGCTTTGCTCAACGATGTCCTCCTATGGGTCGGTCACCTTCGTGGCTGCCGGGGGGAAGACAGGAGACGGTGAGCTCTTGGCCACGGGGCCGCTTCCGGACTGCTTGAAAATAACCCCACTCCCTCGGCTCGAGCCACTCGCCACAACCCGCTCCCCCCGCGTCTGCCGTAGCTCGAACAAGGCCATCTGGTGGCGCGGTCATAGTCTTGCGCACGTGGGGGCAGCGAAGCCTCGGGGATCGAGCTGCTCTCAGCTGCGCGCTCGGCTCAGCTGAGTCACGCGAGCACGACCCGAAGCCCGGCCGCCTCGAGTCGCGACACAGCCTGCGGGTCTGCCTCGTTGTCGGTGATGAGCTGCGCGACGAGGTCGAGCGGGCAAATGCTCGCGAAGGTGACACGGCCGATCTTTGAACTATCGGCGACGATGATGGTGTGCCGTGCCTTTCTGACGAGTGCTGCGTTCGCTCTCGCCTCGGCGTCGTCATGCGTCGTGCAGCCGGCGTCAACGTCGATTCCGTCGACGCCGACGAAGGCTACGTCGAGGTTGTAGCCGGAGAGGGTGCTCTCTGCGATCGGCCCCGACAGCTCGAATGACGCCGTACGGCACACGCCGCCGGTGAGGACGAGACGGATATTTCCGTGGCGCGCCAGCTGCATGCCTACGTTGAGCGCATTGGTGACGACTGTGAGCTTGCGTACCGGCGTCAGCGCCCGCGCGACCTCCATCGTGGTCGTGCCACCAGTGATGCCGACGATGGCGCCTTCGCCGATCAACGTCGCTGCCGCGGCGGCGATGCGGCGCTTCTGGGCCACGGCCCTTCCGCGGCGATAGCTGATGGGTACCTCGAGCCCGGCGTCGGCCCGCATCGCCCCGCCATGGGACCGTGTGATAACCCCCTCGCCAGCCAGGCGGGCGAGGTCCCGGCGGATCGTCGCCGTCGACACTCCGAGCAACTCCGCGAGATCCTCCACACCAACGGCGCCGTTGTCGTCGATGACCTCGACGATCGACCGGAGGCGGCTGTCCCGTATCCGCGGGCGCAGGTTCCGAGCGCGGTTGCCGGGCGCCAAGGGGTGCTCAGGACCCGGCTCACGCGCGTCTGCAAGCGTTTCTTGTCCACCGCCTCCTGGCTCCGGGGGCACCGTCGGGTCAGGGTTGCCAGCAGTCGGAGGCAGGTTCTTCTCACGGACTCTCACGGCACGACCTCAGAAACGACTCGTCATTACTTGACGCTGCCCGCGATGATGCCTTCCACGATCCACCGATTCAACAGGAATACGAGAACCGCAGGGATAGCAATTGCAACGATTGCGGCCGCGTTGATGATCGTGTAAGGGACGACGTGGCGGCCTTCGAGCGCAGCGAGGACGACGGTGAGCGGCTGGGTCGACCCAGTGCTACTGAGCACCAGGGGGAAAATGAACTGCCCCCATCCCAGAAGGAATGTGATGATCGCCGTCGCAGCGATCCCCGGCTTCGCGATCGGGAGCGCGACCTTGTAGAACCTCTGGAGCATCGAGGCCCCGTCGATGACGGCTGCCTCCTCGATGCTCGGAGGCAGCGCAAGAAAGACATTGTACATGATCCACATGGCAAGGGGCATGAACCCCGATGCGTAGACGAGAATGATGCCGAGGTAGGTGTTGATAAGGCCGACTTGACTCATGATCCGGTAGAGTGGAATGAGCGTCGCGTACACCGGGAGGGTGAGGGTCCCGAGCACGGTGTAGAAGAACAGGTTCTTCAGCCGGAATCGCAGCCGCGCGAACGCGTAGGCACCGAGGATCGCGATAGCGAGCGTCAGCAGCGTCGCCCCGCCGCTCTCCACCACGATATTCACGAGGGAACGGCCTATACCCCCGGCCGCCGCGGCGGACTGGGGTCCGGCGCCGAAGATGGCCTGGTAGTTCGTGAAGATCGGCCGGGTAGGGAAGAAGTGCGTGGGGGTGCTCTGGGCCTCCGCATTCGTCATCAGGCTCGTGTTGAGCGCCCAGTAGACGGGGAACAGCGACCACGCGATCACGAGGGCGATTCCGGCCCGCCGGGCCCAGACCCCGATCCGACGTCTCATCTAGAAGGTGACCTTCCGGTAGAGGAGCTTCAAGGCGCCCAGTGACAGCGCCACCGTGACGACGGTCGCCAGCAACGAGAGGGCATATCCCTGCCCGAAGTTGAGGCCCTGGAAGGTGACGAAGTAAGTCATGTTCATCACCGACGATGCCGTCGTCGCACCCGCGTTCAAGACATAAACCTGATCGAAGATGTTCAGCGACAGGACGAGGGCCTCAACGGCCGCGATGGCGAGCCCGGGCCGGATGAGCGGCAGCGTGATCCGGCGGATCACCTGCCACCAACCGGCACCGTCGACGCGGGCCGCTTCGTAGATCTCGCCGGGGATGCTCTGCAACGACGCGAGCACGAGCAGCGTCGCGAGCGGAGTGATCTGCCAGACCTGGACGAGCGAGATGAGCAAGATGCTCTCGATCTGACGGGTGCCGATGAAGAGTTGGTATTGGGAGAGGAGATGCAGGCTCTTCAGCACCGAGTTCAGCACGCCGAACGTCGGGTCGTAGATCCAGGACCAGATCACGCCCTCGACGACTCCGGGCAGCGCCCAGGGGAGGATCACGATCGCCAGGACGACGCCTCGGCCGCGGAAGCGCCGCTGGAGCAGGAGCCCGAAGGCCGTGCCCATCACGAGCGTGAGCCCGACGCCGAAGACGACGTACCAGCCGGTGTTCTCGAAGCTCTGGCGGATCTCCGGGTTGGAGAAGATGGCCGCGAAGTTGCCGAACCCGGCGAAGTGGTTCGGCGGGGTGAGCGGGTCGATGTGCATGAACGCGTCGATCGTGGTGAGAACCGTCGGGTACAGGGCAAGGGCCAGGATGAAGACGAGCAGCGGTGCGACCATGGCGTAGCCCACCGCCTCGGACCGGCGCGAACGTCGGTAGGCGAGTCCCAGCGGCGATGGGCGTCGACTCGAGATCGCGGGCTGCGACACGCTGCTCCTCCCTCCCAAGTTCGAGGTCCCGGCCGCGCCGTTCGTCGATGGCCCGGCCGGGACCCACTTCTGACTGGTGCTAGCTGTTGAGGCTGTTCACCTCGGAGGCGATCGCCGAGATGGCACTGGCCACGCTCTCCTGGCCTGCAGCGGCCGAGTGCAGGTTGGTGTAGACGGCGTTGCTGAAGTTCGGGTACCAGGGCGGGGCACCGGCGGGGAAGACAGCGCGCCCGTGGTTCTCGACGAGGTTGACGAGCGCGGCCGCGCCGGGAACCTGGCCGGATTTCGCGAGGAGGCTGAGCCCGCCACGGTTGGACGGCAGCGGGAAGGTGCTGATGACGTTCTTCGGCCCGGCGGCACCGGCGAACGCCGCCTGGTTTGCGGGCTCTTCCATCCACTTTATGAACTCGACTGCCGCCTGCACGTGCTCGGCCGACCTCGGGATGCCGATCCCGTCCGGGTTGCCGAGATTGGGAGCTACACCGGAGATCCCTGGTGTTGCCACATAGGAGACGTCACCGACGACAGTCGACTGGCTGGGGACGTCATAGATCGTGCCGATGTCTCCCGAGTAGTCGGAGAAGACGCTCGCAACAAGACCATGAGCCATCTCGGCTTCAAACGCCGGGTAGTCCTCGTAGTCGAGGTTCGCCTTCGCCACAAGCCCGCTCTTGTAGGCGTTCACCATCCAGGCCATCGCCTTGTAACCGGCAGAGGACGGGCTGGTGAACATGGGCTTGTAAGACGCACTCAGCACCTGGCCGCCCATCGCCGCAGTGAGCTCGTACCAGTACGTCGAGAGCCCTTCAGCGGCAGCAAAGGGGATGTCGAGGGGGTACTTGACGACACCCTTCGACTTCAAGGTCTGCAGGTCCGTCGTGTACTGATTGAGCGTCGTCGGATTCGAGGTGATCCCAGCCTTCTTGAACAACTTCTCGTTGATGGTCGTGACGAGCAGTGACACGTCCATCGGCATCCCGATGAGCGACCCGTTGCGGACGAACGAGCTCAGCTGCGGGTACTGGGACGCGAGAGAGCTGATCTTGAAGTACTGGTTGAGCGGTAGGAACCATTTCGTCACGTAGTACTCGCCCACCTTGGACCAGTCCACGTCGGTGACGTCGGCGAAGTAGGTGTCGGCCTCGGCTGCGGCTGCGATCTTGGTCTGAAGGTCGTCCCATTGCAGGTACGACCAGTTGACCTTGATGCCTGTCTGGCTCGTGAATTTAGCGAGCATTGCCTTCGGCGGAGCCGGGTAGGCGATGGCCACGTTGATCGTCACGCCGCTCGTGCTGGCATGGCGCGGGGCCGGCGAAGCGGCCGCGGCACTCCCGAAAAGCACCAACGACGCGGCCGCTGCCGCCGCAGTTGCCTTGAACGCCGTGCCGTGTATCCATGTCCTCTTGCTCATCGTTCCCCTTCCTTGTCTGCTTGGCTGCTCATTTGCTGGTTGCATGCTTGCGGTAGGACGCATTCGGAATGCGTTGCCGAAGGCCTCGGCGACTGGAGACGGCGGCGCCACGATTGTTCGATCTGCTGGCACGTCGACCTCGCCCCGAGATCGGGAGCTGGCACTGGGACCCTGCGCTCACGAGGGCGCGCGTGACGTCGAGGCCATTCCCGCCTGCGTGGGCGTGCGCCTCCTCGGCGCGACGGGCTGCGCCGGGCGTTAGCTCACTCATGTGGTGGATCCTCTCGAGGGCGTCGTTCACGGTCACAATGAGGATCCTCGACGGCCGTTCTCTTCCTCGGCGGCACCCGCAGCTGGGCTCGCGACGCCGGGGCAGTCCCGGAGTGCCACCGCCACCGCCCCGTGGAGCGACGCGTCGGCCGCGAAACGGGCACGCACCACCCGCGGGGGGTAGGGCGTCGCGCGAGCGACAAGGCGGGCGATGGCATCAATGGGGAAGCGGCCAGATCGAACGTAACCACCGCCGAGGACGAGGACATCCGGGTCGCAGACAATCGCCAGGTTGGCCGCGAGCGCGCCGATCTGGTCCCACACGCGCTGGAGCAGCACCTCTGCGCGCTGGTCGTCCTCGGCTCGCGCGACGAGCTCGGCAACCTCGACCGGCCGCCCGAAGAGGGCGGCGGCCTGGTGGGCGACACCCCTGCCGCCGAGGGCCTCCTCGGTGGGAACCGCGCCGTCCGCGGCCATTCGTGGCGTCGCCGAGCCGTCCGTGAGCCAGTAGCCGATCTCGCCTGCCGCCCCGTGGGCCCCTTCGACAACCTGTCCGCCGGCGACGAGAGTGGCGGCGATGCCAGTCCCAAGGTTGAGGTAGACGCCACAGGCCACGCCGGCGAGTGCACCCCACATAAGTTCTGCAAGCGCTGCCAGCTTCACGTCGTTGCCGAACGCCGCTGGTAGCGCGGGAAACGCTCTCTCGATCGCCGCGGGAATCGCGAGGTGCTCCCAGCCCGGCACGTTGGGTGCTAGATCGACGCGATCAACACGGGTCAAACCCATCGTGGACACGCCGATGGCACGGACGTCACCCCCACTCGCCTGCTCCTCGCAGAGCACCTCGTTCGCGAGGAAGATCGCCGACTCGAGCACCCATTCGGCACCGCGCTCGGCCTCGGTCGGCAGCGTTCGCCAACGGCGCAGCTCCCCGTCGCCGTCGCCGATCGCCGAAGCGATCTTCGTGCCGCCGATGTCGAGTGCGACGACAGCTATCGCTGCACTACTCGTCATCTCAGCGACGGTCGAGCATGATCGAACGGGCAAGGAAGCGGGGGTGATCGGGATCGATACCCTGTCTCGTTGCGAGTTGCTGGACGGCGCGGTGGACCCGGACGAGACCAGCGAGCGGGTCGCTTCCACTACGCACGACACGTGCGCCGGTGATCGCTATCTCATCGTCGATACTCGGCTCGGCGTCGTCGAGGATCCAGACGAGCGAGCGCTCGCTGGCGACGGAGATCGGGCCGTGCCGGTACTCCATCGTCGGATAGGACTCGGTCCAGGCGCCGAGCACCTCGCGTAACTTGAGCGCGGCTTCGTTCGCCAGCGCGGCGCCGACACCCCGGCCGAGGAAGACGAAGTGGTCAGCCGCGCCGACCTCTTCGGGCGGTTCGCCGAGGAATACCTCGGCCCTGGTCGCAGAAGCCCCGACGTCCCACCCGAAGTTGGCGAGCAGGAAGGAGAGGGCGCTCGTAGCAAAACGCGTTTGAACTATCGACTGCTCGTCAGCGAATGAAAGCACGATCCGCTCGTCGACAAGGCGGGCAAGGGGACTGTCGTCTGCCGCGGTGATTGCCAGGGTCCGCGTGTGCGGAACGAGCGACGCCGTGGCGTCGAGCACCTCAGTGGTCGTCCCCGAACGAGAGATCAAGACGACCGCGTCATACCTGCGGCCGGGGGGCATCTCCGAGGCCGGAAAGGCGTCGCCCTCGCCGAGCGTCTGCCCGTTCCTGTATGCGGCAGCTGCCTGGGCGACGTAGAGCGAGGTGCCACAGCCAACAAAGGCGACCCGGGCACCTGGGGGAAACAGCGTCACAGTGGAGGCGAGCTCAGCGGCACGCCGCCACATCTCCGGTTGCGTCATGAACTCATGCTCGAAGTTGCTCATGATGAGCGATCCTTCCCGGTAAGTGAAACTGTCCGGTTCACCCTACGTAACTCTCGACCACCGCGCAAGGGGTCACGTCACTTCCACTGTTATCCCAGTTAGATGCCCCAGTCAGGACCGAAAGTACCCACCGAAATCGTCCTCAAGTGCACTCCGTGTCGGGGGAACTTCTCCCCGTCGGGCAACCACACGAGGAGCAATACTGACGAGAATTGCTCACAATGAGCAAGTTTGCTTGAGAATCTGAACACAAAATCGCAGGGTCGCCCAGCCGAGAGCCGGGGACAGGGCGGCCGTCCGCTACGAGGCGCCCGGCTCCCCTGGTATCGAGTACAGAGGGGACCAGGGTGACCCGGCTGGATCGTCGATCGCGTCCGCCGGGGAAGCGCCCTGATTGGCCCACTTCGCCTGGTAGCCTAGCCCGTTGTACATGACGTCCTGGCCGGCCGTGTAGTTCTGCGTCGAAGACCAGCCCCGGTAGGTGCCGGCCGGCAGGGTCGCGATGGTCGGTGCCTTGTCCCCGGGAAGTACCGGTCCGAGCAGCTCCCACGGCGTCTGCCATGAGTACTGCACCTGCTCGGCCGGATCCTGGCCGGCGTTGTACCACTTGGCCTCGTAAATGTAGCCTCCCCTAACTACCTTGTAACCGGTCTGGTAGGCGGAGTCCGGCGACCACATCGGGAAGGGGGCGTCGGCCGGATTGGTGTCGGGCTGCGGCGGTGTGGCTGCTCCGACAGCCCTCATTGGTACGGTGCCGGCCAGTTCCCCGAAGATCCTGGAGAACTGGAGCCCCGCTTGCGTGGTCCCGCTGCAGGTGTTCGAGTTCACGCCGATCTGTGGGAAGGTGCTCCCGCACTGCACGTCCCGGTTCAAAGACCACATTGAGACCCGGCCTAGCCGGACCCGTTGAGCGAACCCGACTAGACCCTGGGCATCCGTGACGCTGAACCGCTCGCCTGCAACGTCGTTCTGGCCGATCATTACTGTCACACCCATCCGCTGCCACACGTGAGCGTCAGTTTCGATCACGCCGTAGCGGCGCATCTCAGCCGCGATCTGCGCCTCCGCCGCCGAAGCCGACTTCTCGATATCGCCGAGCATGTTGCCGGTGGGGCGGGCGAAGTCCATGGCGAGCAGGTTTACTCCCGCCAAGTCGACCCGGGCGGCGAGCATGCGGTCGATCACGGTGATGGCGTTGTCCTGGAGCCCGGACGGCTCGACGGGCAATGTCAGCCAGATTTCGAGGGGTGACTTCAGTGCCGAACTGTGAGCCTGGATGTTCTTGATCGCCGCAGCTCGGCGGTCGGTCGCCGACAAGTTGTCCAGCGCAGCACCCTCGATGTCGAAGTCGATGGCGCGTATGTGGTAGCGGTCGATGACCTGCTCGTAGGCTCTGGTGAGCGACTCGATGTCTGTGCACCGTACGGCCAGCTCGTCGTTCGCCTGGCCGCCGAACGACACGATGGCAAGAGCGCCCTGCTGTGACATCTCGGCCACGCGGGCGCCCAGCGCCAGGGACTGGTCCGCTTGATCGAGGGTGTACGCGCCACCCCAACTGGGTGTACACGGCTCCGCGGGATCGGAGACGACGAAACCGAGAACCGTTTGCGGCGCCGGGTCCGAGGCAGGGATCTGGAATGTGTACGTCGGCGTCAGGGTGACGTCCACGTACGGGGCGAACCAAGTGAGACCGGAGGACGCGGCAGCTCGGTTCAGCCTCGACCCGATCCCGATGAAGGTTCCGTAGGCTGCTCCGGCGACGAGGAGAAAGGCCAGCATGATCCGGAAGGGAGACAGTCGGCGGGCTGGCTCCTCCTCGAAGTCGATTGGTGGCCGGCGGGGGGCGGCCGGCGGATGCAGCTCAGGCATCGATCATCTCCCCCGGCCTTCCGAGCAGGAACCCCTGCCCGAGGTCCACGTTCAGTACTTCGAGCGCGTCGCGATCGGAGGGTGATTCGATTCCAGCGGCGATCACGGTGGATCTGTGCTCAGCGGCCAATTCGACGAGGGTCCTCACCTGCACTCGGCGGGCTTTGTCGTCCGCGATCCCGGCCACCGCGCTCCGGTCGAGTTTGACGAAGTCTGGCTCGAGTTCTACGAGTGCGGCGAGCGTCTTGTATCCCATCCGGGCGTGCTCGAGGGCGATGCGAGCGTTGTCCGGTAGCAAGCTCCTGAGGCGACGCAGTTCAGGTGTGAGATCGCTCGTGGATGGTTCGGTGACCTCGACCACGACGATCCGGCTCTGCTGCTCGATGAGGCTACGGACGCCCTCTTCGGCCACGAGCAGACGTGGCGAGGCCTTAAGGGCGAGCCACGGCTGTGTGGGCAGGTCGTCCGCGGCCTGCAGGGCCGCCCGGAAGAGGACTTCTTCTAGAGCCATGCCCGCCCCGGCCGCGACGGCGTCGGCGATGCGCCGTTCGGCGCTCGATCCGTCGTTGAAACGGGAGAGCGCCTCATAGCCCACCAGGTCTCCAGTCGCCAGGTGGAAGACCGGCTGGAACACCGTCTGGAACTCCGTGGGCTCGGGAATGCCTCCTACTGGTTCCGTCGATGCACCGGCGAGGAGTTCCCGGACGGACGAAGGCCAGCTGACTGGGTGGTCGTCACCTACGTGGAGGACCGCTCTCCAGTTCGGGGTAACCACCGGCAGAGCCGCGGCCTTCTCCCTCCGGAGCACCCGACGACGGCTCCTCGGTGCGGCCGGCTTGTACAGCAACTGTTTGGTGTGCAGCCACGCGTCCACGAAGCAATTCTTCACGCCGATGAAGGCGATGATGGCGTAGAGGATGAGCAGCACGTTGAGGGCGGCATAAGCCATGTTCTGCTGCCGCGCGTGCTGGTACGCGTAGAGGAAGGTGAAGCCGGACAGTCCTGCCAGTAGGAATGGAGCTACGAGGAAGATGAGAGGGGTGACGGTCCGGTCACGAATTTTCGGCGTCCGGGCGAATGCGGCCTTGGAGGCCGTGATCGCCTGAACCAGGGTGGCGACCACCCCGGCCAGGTTCACGGGAAGCAGGATCAGGTTGAATCCGTACAGACGTATGACGTCCGTGCGCTTGTAGCCACAGTACCGAAGATCGGACGCCATAGCCCAGAAGTAGGGGAGTGGGAGGAGGAAGAGCCACGGGCTGATCAGGGTGGCGTTGAACGGGAATGCCAGCAGTATGAGAAGGCTGAGCGAGCTCCAAGTGATCGAGGCCATGTAGTTCCACCGAAGGAAGGTCTCTCCGAAGCGGGTCCGGTCCCCCCGGGCCTTTCGGGCACGACGTTGGCGGTGCAGCTTGGGCAGAATCAGGAGTCCGCCGGTAGCCCACCGCCGCCGTTGAATGCAGAGGGACCCGAAGTCAGGGGGGGTTGCACTGTAGCTGAGCCGCTCGGGCACGTTGAATAGCTGCCAGTCGCGGATTCCGAGCTCGATAGTGGACTCGGTGTCTTCGATGACGGTGCGGTCCTGAATGTATGTGCGGATCTCCCAGTCACCCGAATAGGAAGTCTGGACGATGTCATCGAGGGCCTTCTTTCTGATGACCGCATTGGCCCCCACCCAAAACGTGGCGTCGTAGTAGGTGAGTCCCTGGTGGACGATGTGCTGGAGGTCGGTCGTCGCTCCGGCGATGCGTTCGATGCGGGTGGCCGCGCCGGGGAAGGCGCTGTAGGGAGTCTGCGCAATGGCCACCTTCCGGTACTCCTGCTGCTCGAGCAGATGTACGAGCCGAAGGCAGTACTCAGGGAGAAGCACACTGTCGGCATCGAGGGTCAGTACATACTCTGGATCGGGGATCGAGACGTCGCTGTTCCCATCGCCAGCCGGCACGAGTGCGGGGCCGTCCGGTGTCAGTACCTCCCGGTAGCTACCCCCCATGAGACCGATGTAGCTGTTGAGGTTCATCGCCTTGTTCGGCTCGTGGGAGAGCGACACGAAGCGTTTGCGCTGGAACGACGTCAAATCGGCCTGGAACGTCCAGGCCAGGCGCTGGTACAGCTGCCGGGCGCGGACCCGGGGGAAGCTGACCCCTTCGGACTCGGCGTCTCTGAGGGCGCTGCCCAGATCGGCCAGTTCCTCGGCCAGCTTGCGCAGGACCTCGTTCGCAAGAAAGGCATCGGTGTGGTCGATCACATCTTCCGAGGTAGCCAAATCGTCGAGCCAACTCGCGGCGGCTTCGTACTCCAGCGCCAGGTTGCCTACCGCGCCGGGACCGATCTGGTCTTTCCCGAGGTACCTTTCATCGAATCGCGCCAGTGCCGCCGCGTACCGGGCGGCCGGTCCGGCCAGGAGCTCCTCGATTTCCTTGGGAACGCTCTCCGCAGCAATCAGAAGGTCATAGGCCCGGCGGGTGCGAGGGTGCGACGGGTCGTCGATCAGGAGCACGATCCTCATGTCCGGGTATTCCTGGAGAGCAGCCGATAGAAGGGTGTTCCGTACCACCCTGGCATCCTCCTGGTAGGCGGGGACGAGCACCGTGAGGGTTGGAGCATCCCTGCAGAAGAAGTCCTCGATGACGGCGCGACTGGCTCGGTGATGGGCCCGAGCTCGGTAGAAGAATCCCAGTCGTGATAGCAGGTAACCGACGGTGGACGCTCCGAGCGTGGTCACTATGACCAGATACGTGATGGCCTCTGTCCGCCCCACAGCGTTTGACTGACCCTTGGCGAGCAGATCCTCGAAGATCCAGTTCACGAAATATCCGGCCCAGGCAAGGACCGTCATGATGAGGGCCAGGCGGGCTACGCCGATCCGGCGGTCGCTGATCGGCGGCGGGAGTATCGGAATGGGCTTTGACCGCTTGTCGCGGCCCCACTGTCGACGGCTCCTCGGGGCAATCACGAGATGCTCGCCCGACCTCGCGCGGCGACCGTCAATGCTCTCTGAGGCGATCATGTTCTGGAGCTCCCCCGAGGTGTGTCAGGTTGACTTGAGACACCTGCTTTAGCCCCTGTCTCACAGGGGCGAGAACAGGATAACGGGACTGATGACGACGACTTGCCAGCTACCGCGAACGAGTTCGCCAGCGCGCACGTCGCTACCGGCACGCCCAGCGCGAACACACGTGCGATCCGACAACAATGCGCGTCTTGAGCATCGCTAGGTTCCCCCCGGTGACAGAGGGTCAGCCCCGGCCCCCTCGCAGGCAAGAACCGTACACTGATTCGCGGAGCGCTGCTCGGGAGGCCACGCTAACGCGGCGGCGTTTAACACTTCGTTCGTCACCGCCTAGAAGACGCTGGCGTCTCTGTTCGCGCACAGATCAACGCTGCGAATGTCGGTCCGGGAATGGTCGTCTGTCGCCACCGACTGGTCTGGCGCGCGCGTGAACGCGCTTTTGACGCTGCGCTTCCGTTCGGGCATGCCGCGCGGATTCCCTCGGGGCACTCGCACGGAGCCAGCACGAGCGCGCCACTCTTGCCGGCCTAGCAATCACCCTCAGATCATCGAGAGCGATGACGCCAGGGTTTGATGAGGTTAACTCGGTGCCCGAGCGAACGGACACGGGAAATAGCGTCTGAACAGCCAGAACGTTGTGATTATGACAACGGCGGAGTGCATGGGATTGTCTTCCGTGCCACTCGCCCTGCGACTCTTTCGAGTGAGCAACGCAAAGACCAATCTTCCTCGCGGCGACGCGGAGGCAATCACTCAGGCTTGAACCGCCTCCTGGGAGAGGTTGCGCCGCCACAGCTCCAATGTCCGTTCGAAGTGGTGCTCGGCCGCCCGTTCGTCATACACGGGAAGGTCGGCCATGGCGAAGCCGTGAGAGGTGCCGGATAACTGCTCCACGTCGCCTCGAACGCCCTGCCGCTCTAACTCCGTGCGAAAGCGGTCAACGACCTCGGGTGTGGCGGACCGATCGTTTTCGGCGAAAGCAAAGTAAAGCTCGCCCCGTACGCCGGCGAGGTCGTGATGTGGCGAGTCCGGCGCCTCCGTGACGAGCGCGCCAGGGTGGATGCCCGCGGCGGCCACGAACTCGTCCGGCAGGGCGCCCGCCACGTGCAGTGCCATTCGCGCGCCCATGCAGTAGCCGACGCACACCTTCGGCCCGGCCGCCGCGGCAGGTGCGTTAGCAATCGCTGCAAGCAGCGCCCGGGTATCGGCCGCGACCATCTCCGGCTTCAAGCCGCTAACCAGGCTGGTCACACGTTCACGGAATCCAGGGTCTCCCATCTGCGAGAAATCGAAGGTGACATCGTCGCCGAAGCGGTAGAAGAGGTCAGGGGCCACGCAGAAGTAGCCGTCAGCAGCGAAGCGGCGAGCGTTCGCCTTGACCTGCTCGCGGTACCCGACACCGTCCATGTAGAGCAAGGCGACCGGAAACGGCCCTGCACTGTCCGGGTGAACGAGGAATACCCGCATCCGCCCGTCGTCGGTCTCAACCGCGATCTCGTTCTCTGTCATCGCTTCATCTTTCGTCGCAGGTGCTTGTTCAGTGGGACGGTATCCCAACGCCATGCTCGGCGACGCGGTGAGCTGTGCAGCGGATTCACCTTCCCCCCTAGAAAGCGGCAGACGAGAAAACTAAAGTTGCGCCAGCCGAGGTCCCGACCAGCGACCGAGCGCCCCGGCGAGCGAGTTGAGATATATGCGCCTCGGAAGAAGCGCCACGATCCTCCGAAGTTTGGTCGCTCCCGATGCCTCCTCCGACCGGCAACAAACGGGGAGGCAACATGGCCTTGAAAACCTTGCGTCGCGTGCTTCTAACCGCCAGTGTGGGAGCGATGCTCGTAGCGATGGCGGCGGTCGTGCCGGCTACAGCGACCGCGGCACCCCCAGGAGCATCTACCGGAGCGCTCGACGTCGGCGTCGGGGCCAGCGGCGGAGCGGCTTCGGCGACAACTTCCTTAACGACGCCGTCCGGCCCAGTCGGGATCCTCAGTGCGGTCGGGTTTGAGCAGGCCCCGATCTTGGCCGCAATGCAGAACCCGAAGGCCAACGTCATCGACGGCTACACCTTTTACACCGGCACGATCGGCGGCAAGCCGGTCGTCGACGTTTTCTCTGGCGAGATCGACGAGTCGGCCGAGCTGGCCGCCACCCTGCTGATCCAGAACTTCCGCCCAACGGCAATGCTGTTCTCGGGTACGGCCGGAGCCAACGCCGAGGACATCAACGTGGGAGATGTGGTTCTCAGCGCCTTCGTCGCGGACAAGTCCAACATCCACTACCAGATGCCCGAGGCAACGAATGGTGACCAGGACGGTCCCGGCTACCAAACCCCGTACGAGGGTGTCGAGGTCTACACTCCCGGTGCCGACCTGCAGGGGGCCGACATCAATAGTTACGACACCCCGCCGCCGACTCCGGCCGACGCCAGCACGTACGGATACGGGTCCGGTACGGACCCAGATTGGGCCTACGTCAGCTACTTCGCCGGCACAAAGGAGCTCCTCCAGCTGGGCGAGACGACAGGGCCGATCGGCACCGACTCACAGGCCGACGCCACCGGCGACTCCAACTACACGGGAACCGTCACCAACAAGATTGTCGCCGGTGTGATCGGGCAGGCGCCGGTATGGACCGAGCCGCTCAGCTGGATCGAGGCCCAGAACGCCCTCTACGAGACCGACGCCGAGGAGAACGAGGGGACGGGCTTCGCCTTCGCGTCAGCGGCCCAGGGGATCCCGTGGTTGATCATCAGGGGGATATCAGACACCCCGTGGTGGCCGAATGCGTTCGACGGTGTCCTGGCCTCCGACCACGCGGCTCAGGTGGCGATCCATATCGTCGAGAACCTCCCCAGTGGAGCCGTCAGCGAGGCTCCCGCCACGTTCGGCGACCTCTCGCCGGCGTCCAACGCCGCACAGGCCGGTTACATCGTCGCCAGCCAGGCCGACTACACCGTGAGCCCGGTGGGTGCGGTGACCTACACCAACCAGCAAGGGGTCACGCAGACGATCCCGAACTTCCAGTACAGCCGACTGGGCGCCGAGTACCGCTACCCGTGGAGGCCTCCCACCGGCTGAGGGCCGTCGGCGAGCACGCCGAACTGATCGAACGGAGCGGTCCACGTCGGAGCACCAGACGGTGCCGCCCACGCCTAGGGAAGACTGTGACGGCGATCGCGCCACTCTGTCCCGACGGGCAATCAGTCTCAGATCATCGAGAGCGATGACGCCAGGGTTTGATGAGGTTAACTCGGTGCCCGAGCGAACGGACACGGGAAATAGCGTCTGAACAGCCAGAACGTTGTGATTCTGACAACGGCGGGCTGCATGGGACTGTTTTCAAACCCTCTCCCCACTGTCATATTGTGCCCTCAGAAAGTGCCATCAACCAGGGAGAATTGATCCATTACCGAAGTCCAATCGCTCAGCTGAAACGTCGTCGAGTCAGCGACAGCAGGTGGGTGACTGACCACGGCCTGCGCGAGGCACCGGCACTGAACGATCTCGCTCGTGTGCATCGAACTCGGCACTCTGTCGAAGCGCATATCGCCATTCGGTACCCGTGACCCTGACGTCACTGATCAGCCTCCACCCACGCAGATCATCCCGTTGTGTGGCAGGGAATCTCCGCTCGTCTCGCGACCACCCGTCGGTGGCGACCGGGGCGCGTTGAGAACCAACGTGTTGCTACAGGACGCGGGTGGCGTGGTCAACCCACGCGGGTCATCGGGCAAGTTTCGCACTGCGATTTCGAAACACTTGGGCCGCCGTCACTAGCCAGCACGAGGACAAGCACGGGTGGCGTCCCGCCAAGTGGTGGGAAATGAGGCTGGACCTCGTTGAGGTCAACCCACCGATGCGAGCTCGGCGAGCGACCCAGCACCGGGGGCCGACAGGTCCCGGCACAGGCGGCACCAGCGCGAGCACCCGCGCTTCTGGGCCAGCGTGACGCCGCCGTGCTGAGGCTAAACGTGGGACAACACTTACGGCGCCAGGACGACGAAGGAGGGCCAGTTCATCCCGGTGTCTGGGCCAGCAATAGTCCGCAGAGGAGCGGGCGACCCCGACCTGGAAAGCTGGTTCCTGCCGAACTCGACTGTAGTGGGTGTGTTGAAGTTTGAAACCCACACGTCACCGGAGGGGTCGACGGCGACACCGTAGGGACCCCACAGGGACCCTACACCGTAGGGGCCCCACTGGGACCCGGTGGGGCCAGGTTCGGTTGAGCTGATCGTGACTGCTGGCGTGGGGGAACCCGACCTGGAGAGCTGGGCCTTGGTGAACTCCACGAGCTCGTTGTTACAGGGAGTGCCGTAGCAGTCGGGCAGCCCTCCCCCGGTGACCATCCACATGTCCCCCGAGGGCGTAAAGGCCATGTTGGCGCCGCCGGTCGAGGAGATCGTGACCGTCGGCGTCGGGTTGGGCCTGGCCAGCTCGGCCCGAGTGAACTCGACCACACAACCCTGAGGACAAGTTGGAGAAAGTTGAATCGTCACCCACAGGTCGCCTCGGGGGTCAAACGCGTCGCCAAGCGGGGTGCCCGGGAAGTCCGTAATCGTCGTGACGGGCGTCGGCGAGCCCGACCTGGCCAATTGCCACTTGGCGTACTCGTAGACCCGGCCCGAAGAGTTACCGACGACCCAGAGGTTGCCCGAGGGGTCGAAAGCCATACCGTAGGGGCTGTCGAGTGCGCCCGTGGCCGACGAGATGGTCACGGCCGGCACAGGGTCGGGTGTGCCCAGCTCCGCCCGGGTGAACTCGACGAGAGTACTGGTATTGACATTGGCTGCCCACAAGTCGCCTGACGGGTCGAAGACCACGACGAAGGGGCCCGACATGCCCTGGGTGAAGCTCGCCACCGGTGCCACGTCACCGTTGGCGTCCGGTGGGTACACCTCCAGCTCCCCATTAGCCTCGACGCCGGTCGTGCCCGTGCCGTTCCCGGCGATAGTGCCACCCTGGGCGACGACGACGCTCCCAGGTCTGAAGCCGCCTAGGTCAGTGGCAGAGGCCCCCTTGCTTGTGCCGACCAGCATGAGGCCTGCGAAGCCGGCCAATGCGCACAGCACCCCGGTCCTCATGCTCCTCTTGAACGCGGGCGGACTCATCGCGCGAACTCGAGCACTTGGCGCTCCACTCGAGCTTCGAGCGGTGCCAACCTTCGTAACAGTTCTTTTCACGTTGGTCCCCCTCCGGTCCAGGCCGGTCAGTTCATGCCGGCAGGAAGGCAAGCATCACCCAGGCAGAGGCGAGAAAGCATCCAACCAAAGTTGGAACCTCGCCGGCAGCGGTTGATACCGACCCGTGTCGCTCCCTAAATTGGACTGTGGCCCGTCGCGTGGTGGCGCTGAAGGCCTCGGGGGGGCTCCCGGGTCAGCTGACGAGTTTCATCGGGCGCCGCTCCACGATCGAGCTGGTCGGCCGCCGGCTCGCAAAGCACGGGCTGGTCAGCTTGGTCGGCCCGGGGGGTTGTGGCAAGACCCGCCTCGCCATCGAAGTGGGCCGGCGAACGGCTCTCGTCCCGCCAGGCAGTGTGTTCTTCGTGGACCTCTCGAGCCTGTCCGACCCGGGACTGGTGCCCGACACCGTCCTTAGAGCATTGGGGCTGCGGGAGGTGCCAGGCGAGGGCCCGCTCGAGATCCTCATAGCTCGGTTGGCCCAGCGGGACTTGCTTGTCCTCCTCGACAACTGCGAGCACCTCATCGATGCTTGCGCGGCGTTGGCCGACGTTTTGGCTCGGGAGTGCCCAGGGGTGCGGCTCCTGGCCACTTCACGCGAGCGGCTTGGGGTCGCGGGCGAGGTCGTCGTGGACGTGGGGGGACTGGAGCTACCCGAGCGAGCGGGGTTCGGACACGAGGACTGGCTGCGGCGCTCTGAGGCAGGGAGGCTGTTCATCGAGCGAGCCCGCATGGCCCGGGCCGACTTCGTAGCCCACGGCGACGACGCCCTTGTCGTGGCGAGTATTTGCGAGCGCCTCGATGGCGTCCCGTTGGCCCTGGAGATGGCCGCCGCCCGGGTGAGCCTTATGAGCGTCCAGGCCATTGCCGAAGGGCTTTCGGACCGGTTCCGCCTGCTCACTAGTCGTGGGCGCTCGGGGCCAGGGCGCCACAGGTCACTCCTGACCTCGATCGAGTGGAGCTGCGAACTACTGGGCCAAGGCGAACGGCAGCTCTTGCACCGCCTGGCCGTCTTCGCCTCCGGTTTCAGTATTCCCGCTGCCGAGGCCGTCTGCGCGGGCGGCGGGGTCGAGCGCGACGACATTTTTGGGCTGCTGGGGTCCCTGGTCGAGAAGTCGCTCGTCCAAGCTTCGCCCGGAACGGACCGCCTCCGGCTGCACGAGACTATGCGTGCATACGCCGCCGCTGCCCTCGACGCCGAAGGCGCCACGGCCACCGTGCGTGACCGCCACCTCGACTATTTCGCAGCGTTGGCCAAACGCATGGAGCCAAGGACATGGACAAGCGACTTCCCATCGGCCCGGAAGGAACTAGAGCCGGAGCTCGACAACTTGCGCGCTGCTCTGCGCTGGAGTGTCGAGTCGAAGCAGTTCGACGCGGGCGCAGGCCTTGTCTCCTCGTTGGCCACTTTCCTTTATGACCTTGGCCTGAACTCAGAGGCCCTGGCCCAGTCCGGGCTTTTCTTGGCCGCAGACATAGAGCCATCGCGGCGGGTTGACCTGTTGTTCGTGACAAGCTGGTGGTCGCGCCTGAGAGACCCCGCGCTGTCCCTACAACTGGCCTCAGAGCTGGACTCCCTCGGGCGGTCGCTTCGCGACGACCGCGTACGGGCCCGTGGGCTGGTCATGTGGGCGACCGTCCAGCTCGACGCCGACCCACGGGCGGCATTGGAAGCCGCGACCGAGGGGGCCCGCCTGGCCCGGGAGGGCGGGCAGCTACTCATCGAGGTACAGGGCCTGCACTCCAAGGGCTGGGCGTTGATCCGCCTGGGCCGTCTCGCGGAGGCCCTGACGGTCGGCGAGGAGGCGTTGCGAGTCTCCCAGAGCTGCGACGGGCCCGTCGGCCAGCGGGCTGCCAGGACTGTTCTTTGGTACACGTCGATATGCACTGGGCGCTTCGCACGGGCGCTGGAAGAGGCTGGCCACCTAGTGCGCGATGGCTCCGAGCGGAGCCTGGCGAACGGTGAGGCTTGCCGTGCCGAAGTGCTCGCGCGCCAGGGCAAGCCGGGAGCTGCCGAGGCGATCAACCGGGTGGTCTCGATGGTGTCGGCGTACGGTGACACGGTCTTCGCAGCCACCAACGACGCAGGCAGGGGGAGGATCTTGATTTGGCAGGGCCAGCAGGAAGACGGCTACCAGGTCCTGGAGGGAGCGACCGCCAAGTTGGAGAGTGTCGGGCTCTTTGCCCAGTGCGTGGAAAATCGCGCTGTTCTCGCCGAGGTCGCCGTCCGGCGGGGTGACCTCCTCACGGGGCGGCAGCACCTCGACACATCAAGCTGGCGGTTGCCAAGAGCAATTGAACCAGCAGGAGCCCCGATCTTGCGGGCTGAGGCCCGCCTAGCGCGGGCAGAAGGCCGGTCGACTCGTGCCCATGGCCTAGCCTGTGACGGTCTGGCGGCAGCGTTCGAGGGTGGTCACGTGCTGTGGGTGATCGACTTGTTAGAGCTCGTGGCCATCACTTGTGGCGACCTCGGGAGCCCCACCGAGGCGTCCAGACTCCTGGGGGCGGCCGACAGTCAAAGGGATCTCATCGGCTACGTCCGATCGGCCCCAAGTCGCGATGAACTGTCTCCCGTGCTGGTGGACCTGCAAACCGCCCTTGGCGACGACGCTTTCGGGCGCGCCATGTCGGAAGGCAGGGCGCTCAGTCTCGAAGAAGCTGTCGCTTACGCCCAGCGAGGGAGGGGCAGCCATAACCGTGCTCGTTCGGGATGGGAGAGCCTCACGGCGTCAGAGCAGCAGGTGGCGTCCCTTGTCGGCCGGCACTTGACCAACGCGGAGATAGCAGAGCGGCTGTTCATCTCGGTCCCCACTGTGAAGAGCCACCTGAATCGTGTCTTTGCCAAGCTAGGTATCAAGAACCGGGGGCAGCTAGCGGCTGCAGCACACCGCATTGAGGCGCCTTAGGTCTGTCAACAGAGCGCTGTGGGGCCCAAGCCCCCATCAGCTCATTCCAGTCTGTCCCTTTACCGCTTGTCTTTCGGTGAGACCGAAACACCGAAGTCCCGTTACTGAGCGGATCGCCCACCCGTTTCCGACTACGTCGTGGCCGCTCATAGCTCATAGACGGTTCCGGGACGGTTGGCTGATCAGCGCGTAACGCCTATTATCGCGCTCCTTTACAACATGGCTCGGGCTGTCATTCTGTCATTCTGTGCGCACGCGAACCGGCAGCGAGGGGGCGCGCGAAGTTCGAGTCTGCATCCCGACGCGCTTCAGGATGCGGGATGACGGGCCGGGCGCGTCGGGCTCTGATGGCCATCGTGCTCGCGCGTGAGACATGGACACCTTTGTCCGATTTCCGCCAGACTCGGGGCCGGATGCCTGACAGACTCGAGGCATGGGGGTGACCACGATCAGCGGCGAGCCGACGAAGGCCGCGATTTCGACGCCGGTCGACGACGACCTCCGTTACTTGGCGGTACGCAGCCGCGATGCCCGTTTCGATGGGTGGTTCTTAGTTGCAGTCACTTCGACAGGGATCTACTGCCGTTCGAGCTGCCCCTCACAGCCCGCCCGGCCGACGAGAGTGCCCTTCTTCCCGGCCGAGCATTCGCTCCTGGTCGCTGAAGCGAACCCGGCAGTCCGATGACCTACCGCACCGCGACGTCGCGCACCCTAACTTCGGCCCGCGCGAGAGCCTTCCCCTGGCAGGTGTCGTTCTTGCTGCTCGCGGCAATCTGGGGTTGTTCGTTCTGGTGGATCAAGCTGGGCCTACGATCCTTCTCGCCTGTCGATGTCGCCTTCGGTCGACTGGCGGTGGGCGCCGTAGCCCTTGTCGTCATTTGCGGTTTGACCCGCTCCAGGCTGCCACGCCAACGGTCGACCTGGGGACGTCTATTTGTGCTCGCCATTCTGCTCAACAGCGCCCCTTTCACCCTCTTCGCGTACGGCGAGACTCATGTCTCGGCCGTCCTGGCGGGGATCATCAACGCCCTGACCCCCGTCGCGGCCCTGCTCATGGTGCTCGCGGTCTTTCGCGAAGAGCACCCGAGTGCCGAACGCATCGGCGGCCTCGTACTGGGCTTCACCGGCGTGCTCGTTGTCGTCGGCGTGTGGAACGGGCTCGGGTCAGGGGAGCTGCTTGGCGTAGGTGCGTTGCTTGGTGCTGTTACCTGCTATGGCATCGGGTTTCCCTACGCCCGCCGCCATCTAACCGGCCTTCCAGAAGGCCCAGTCGCGCTCGCCACCGGCCAGGTGCTCTGCGGTGCCCTGCAGCTTCTGCCCTTCGCCGTCCTCAGCGGACATGTCCACGCCCACATTGCCTCAGCCTCGGTGTCCGGCATGCTTGGCCTCGGCATCCTCGGCTCCGGAGTCGCCTACATCCTCAACTTCCACGTCGTCTCACGAACCGGCGGCGCCACGGCGAGCACCGTCACCTACCTCACGCCTGTCTTCGCTGTCGTCGTCGGTGCTGCATTCCTAGGCGAGCCCGTCAGCTGGTACGAGCCAGTCGGTGGCCTCGTCATCCTTGCGGGGGCGGCGTTATCACAGGGAGGCATCCCAGCTCTGTCCAAGAGACGGCAACCCTTGGTCGACAACTGACCACATCCCGCGCAAGCCGCATTACCGCCGTGGCCTTGTTGATTGACAACCGTACGGATCACGTGACCAGAGCTGCCGCGCCTCGTTCGCTATGGCGGGTCCAAGCCCGGCGCGGCGACGCTACACCTACGTAGGTCACGCACGCGTCGAAAACCCGGGCCATGCCCGAGTGATGCCCATGGGGCAGGCGGAACAGATTGACGTACCGAATACCGGCCAATGTCCTCGGGGTGGGCACGCCGATCGAGGTTCGCGCGTGCCTTGGCCACAGTTTCACCGAGTTCTCAGCGCGCCAACTGCTCAGGATCGCGACGGCCTGAGTCCGTCTGGTGATATGAAGGGCAACGATCGACCACCCGCCCGTTGGCACATGATGTGAACGCCGTCACGCCAGAGGGTTTGAATAAGGCCAATTCGGTGTCTGATCGAGCGGACACCGAAAACCTCCTCTGAACAGGAAGAACGTTGTGATTCTGACAACGGCGGAGGGAGTGGTGTGTGGTTGCAGGACATCCCGGACACCTGTCGCGAGACATAGCGGACACCAGAATGGAGAGGTGTACGCATGGAACACGCGGTGTTCTTGGTCAACTCCGTCGTCGTCGAGAAAAAGAGCGTGGCCGAGGTGGCGGCGGCCCACGAGGTCTCGAGAAGCTGGTTCTATGAGCTGCTAGCTCGTTACAAAGCCGGCGGCGATGAGGCGC
>JBKQMT010000039.1:0-16839 GCA_052146595.1 Acidimicrobiales bacterium | reverse complement strand
CTGAGCAACTGAGCGACAGAGCGACGGAGATCAGGCCTGTCGGCCGAGACTCTTGCGGCCGAGACGGCCGTGCACCTCGAAATGATTCGGAGCTCGAAGCCGAGCTCGAAACTTACGATGCGGTATTGGCAGCCTGGGCCAGGACGCGAGCGCGGCGAACCCTGCGACGCTCCCTTTCGCTCATGCCTCCCCAGATGCCGAACTTCTCACTGTTCGCGATCGCGAATTCGAGGCAGTCCTCGCGAACGACGCATCCGCGGCAAACCTCCTTGGCTTCCCGGGTTGATGCGCCCCGCTCCGGGAAGAACAGCTCCGGATCGACACCCATGCAGTTCGCGCGACGCTGCCAGGTCCGGTCAAGGCCACTTTCGAACAACGCTTGGAGTGCCATCTGGGCGCCCCCTCCCCTAACAACTCGCAACCGTGTAGTTACAAGATGGTGATTATCATGAACCCTGACGCGCGCCGATGCAAGGGGGAGTTTGAAATCGGCCGTCGAGAGGGAGACATAAGGAGTTGCCTGGTCGCGGATCCTTCAGCACCTCGCGCCCGGAAAGGCGCTCAAACCCAGGATTTGCTTCCTGCCTGGCGGCTCGCACCGCTCATCGAGGAAGCCCTCAAGCCCCCCGGGAGCGCCTACGGGCGAGCTGTCGCCGATTCTCGATGAAGTCGACTAGGACGTAGTCGCCAAGTGTCTCCGGAGTCGTGAAAAAGGCCCGGCCGCGGTTGAGTTGGGTGACCTTCTCCACGAACTGGCGAAGATGCCCCGTCGCGTCGAGAGCAAATGTGTTGATCCGTATCCCCTCGCGCGAGCAGCGAAGCACCTCCTGCAAGGTCGCATCGACCGTGGCCGGCACCGGCGGGTAATTGAAGAAGACCTCCCCGCCCACCAAGTGCGCGGTCGGCTCACCGTCGGTGATCATCACGATCTGTCTCGTGCCGTGGTGGCGCGCGAGCAGGCGCCGGGCGAGAACAAGCGCGTGCTGCATGTTCGTGCCGTACACGTAGTCCCAAGAAACGGCGGGCAGCTGCTCGGGGCGGATCTCGCGGGCCCGATCCGAGAAGCCGACTATGCCGAGGTAGTCCCGGGGGAACTGGCCGGAGATCAGGGACTGCATCGCCAGCGCAACTTTCTTCGCGGCGAGGAAGTTGTCCCGCAGCGGCATTGACAGGGAAAGATCGAGCAGGAGCACCGTCGCGCACTGGGTCTGGTGCTCGGTGCGCTCGATCTCGAAGTCATCTGGGGCAAGCCGAACCGGAAACCGAACCGCGGGCCTGGTGCTACCCGGTCTTGCTCCCACGTCGAGCTCGGCCTCGGCAACCTGGCGGCGCAGCGCATTGCGCAAGGTCCGCTCGATGTGCAAGTTGAACGGGTCCCCGAGCTCATAAGGCTTGGTGTCCTCGGCACGCTCGTGCCCCACCCCTACCCTCGCCATCCCGTGACCGCCGAGGCGGTCCTTTGAGAGGTGCTTGAAGAGGTCCTCCAACGCCCGTTGGCCGATGCGCCGCAGCCCCTTGG
This sequence comes from Acidimicrobiales bacterium, assembly GCA_052146595.1. Lineage (GTDB taxonomy): Bacteria > Actinomycetota > Acidimicrobiia > Acidimicrobiales > Bog-793 > Fen-455. The sequence continues at coordinate 15,320 of JBKQMT010000039.1, read as the reverse complement.
GTGTGAGCTCGAGCCGACCCTCCCGCTGCTCGACGAGGCCGGCGTCCTCGAGTCGCCGGGCCAGGTGCTGCAGTTCGGCCAGCGACGCGGAAGCCTCCTGGCCCATGAGCTCCCGCACACGGTCGAGGTCTATCTCGGCGAGCGCTCCTGGCTGTGGCGTCCCGGCGAGCATGTTCTCGAGCTGATCGAGTTCGCCCAGGCGCTGGAACATGTCCGCAGTCTCGGCCAGCCCGAGACCCTCGGTACCGCTGAAAGACATCCGGCGGCCCCACTGCTCGCCGGGAAAGGCCGCCCGCAGGTTCCCCGCCAGCCGGTCCATCTGCCACGAGAGGTCCATGTCGCCGAGAAGCTCGGCCATCAGCTCCTGCAGCTGGGCGCGCTGGCCGGGCGTCATCGAGGCGAGCATCGCCGAGGCGGCCGCCATGCGTTGCGCAAGCTGCTCGATGAGATCGTCGAGGTCCTTCGGGTCACCCGGGAACAGATCACCGTACTGCTCCATGAATTGCTCGAAACCGGGGTTCAGCGTCTCGCCCGCCGCGCGCTGCTCCATCATCCTGTTCAACGCATCGAGGGCGTTGCGGATGTGAGCACGTTCGGCGGTGCCGGTCGCCGCTGCCGCTCCCGCCACCTGGTCGAGATAGGACTGCACGACCTCCCCGCGGAGGCGCTCGAGTAGCTGCTCGAAGCGCTCCCGCGCCTCGCTCGAGGTGAACTCGTAGCTGGTGAGACCGCGCACCTGCCCAGCGAGGTCCTCGGGAAGAAGCCCTAGCTCTGCCCGCCGCTCACCTACGACCTCCTCGGTGACCTTCAGGCGCCGCTCGTCGCCCGAGGAGCGAGCCTCCCGCTCGAGAGCGTCGAGCGCCTCGCGTTCCTGGCCCAGTATCTCGCTGAGCTCGTTCGCGATCGCCTCGTAGGCACCGCCCAGATCGTGCTGCTCACGCTCCTGGCGGCGGCGCTCCCGGATCCGTTCCAGCAGCTCCTGCAGTCCCTCGACGTGACGACCGTTGCGGTCACGAAAACCTTGCTGCAGCATGCGCCGAAGGGCGTAGCCGACGTCACCGTGGTACACGAGGTCGTCTTGGATCTCCGACAGAATGTCTTCCGCATCGAGGTCGAACCCGGTCTGCGTGCCATCCCATCTCGAGTAGCGGTAGATCGCCACGCGCCGGGCCTAACGCGCTCGGTAGGTGGCTCGAGCCCCTGCCGCCTCCTTGTTGAGGCGTTTGGAGAGGTGCAGCCCTTCGAGCACTAGCTCGAGGGCACTTGCGACGGCTGCGGGGCTCTCCGACTCGGGCGTCAGCACATTGACCGGCGTCCGGAGCGCCGGCACCTCTTCGAGAATGCGCACATAATCCTGTGACGGAAGATCGGGCCCGGCATGGACCACCTTGCCGTCCTCGAAGCCGTTCACCGCCTGCCCCAGCGTCTCGGGCGGGCAGTGCTCCCGGAAGGTCTGGAGAACGGCGGCCTTGATGAGCTTGTCGACCACCTCCTCGTCCTCGCCCTCCTCGAGCGACTCGATCTCGAGCTTGCCGAGCGTCGAGGAGACGAGCGCGCCGAGGTCGCTCACGCGCGGCACAGCCTCGCTGTCCCCCTCGCGAAGCGCACGACGGATGGCGGCCGCGCCAAGGGTCTCCTGGTTGGTCACGCTGAGGCGCACGGACACGCCGGAGTGCTGGCTCACCCTGGGGTTCCGCCGGGCGAGCTGGCTGACGCGAGCGACGATCTCGGACATGTACTCGGGAAAGCGGAGCCGGACCGGGCCGGACTCGAAGCTACGGGCCTCCTGGGCGACGATCGTGAGCTCGGTCTCGAGGTCCTGCGGGTAGTGAGTGCGGATGCGGGCCCCGAAACGGTCCTTCAAAGGCGTGATTATGCGCCCCCGGTTCGTGTAGTCCTCGGGGTTGGCCGAGGCCACCAGCAAGATGTCGAGTGGCAGGCGCACCTTGTGGCCGCGGATCTGGACGTCGCGCTCCTCGAGAACGTCGAGCAGGCCGACCTGGATGCGCTCGGCAAGGTCCGGCAGCTCGTTGATGGCGAAGATCCCGCGGTTGGTCCGCGGCACGAGCCCGTAGTGCAGAGTGAGCTCGTCGGAGAGGTAGCGGCCCTCTGCCACCTTGATCGGGTCGACCTCTCCGATCAGGTCCGCCATGGAGGTGTCCGGTGTGGCGAGCTTCTCGCCGTAACGGTCGCTTCGGTGCACCCAGGCGACGGGAGTGTCGTCTCCCGCCTCGGCCACAAGGTCGCGGGCCATTCGGGACACGGGCCGGTAGGGATCGTCGTTGATCTCCGAACCGGCGACAATCGGCAGCCACTCGTCGAGGAGGTTCACGAGCGAGCGGATCATGCGGCTCTTGGCCTGGCCCCTCTCTCCGAGGAAGATGACGTCGTGGCCCGCTATGAGGGCGTGCTCGAGTGCCGGTAGGACGCTGTCGGAGTAACCGAGGACTCCCTCCACGACGGGCCTGCCCTTCGACACGCGCCCGAGCACGTTGCGGCGGATCTCCTCTTTGACGGGCACCGAGCGCCAGCCCGAAGCCCGCAGCTCTCCGAGTGTCGAGGCCAGCGATGACCGAGAAGGCCTATCGCCGCCGACGAGCGACGGGCGCGACGGGCGTCCTCCTGTCGTCGGTCGGGACTCTTCGGGCTCCGGCAATTCGCTCACTTGGCGAGACTAGGCGCAAGACCTCACGGCCAGGGCCGCGCGGTGCAATGATGATCTCCACTCCGGACATACGTGGTGAGAATGCGTCCGGCCTGCAGTCGGAGGAAATCGATCCCCACGGAGGCAACTGTTGAGCATCGAGGATCTACCATTGGCAGCCGCTCGGCCGCAGCCGATCCCTGTCCGGATCGGGGCACCGAGGGGGGGGCCCTCGAGGGCAGTCGTGCTCCGCAAGGACCGCTGGTGGGTGCAGCCGCTCGTCGCCGGGCTCGGTCTGCTCGCCTTCGTCGTCTACGCGACCTGGGCAGCGTTCCGCAACGGGCACTACTTCGTCGGCCTCGACATGGGCCGCAATTACCTCTCCCCCTTCTACTCGCCCTGCTTGACGAGCAACTGCCCGTCCGCCGTGCGCTGGGGGCCCATCACGCCGGCGAGCTGGACGGTGAGCCCGGCGATCTTCATCCTGATCTTCCCCCTGGGATTCCGTCTCACCTGCTACTACTACCGTAAGACCTACTACCGTTCCTTCTGGCTCTCGCCGCCCGCCTGTGCGGTGGCAGACGTCGGTTCGACGTCGGGCAAGCCGGGCGGGTTCCGCAAGGGCTACACCGGCGAGACTCACTTCCCGCTCGTCTTGCAGAACATCCACCGCTACTTCTGGTACTTCACGCTCATCTTCGCGGCGCTCTTGACCTATGACGCGATCGAGGCGTTCCGCTTCCCCGGTGGCATCGGGATGGGGCTGGGCACGGTCATACTCGTTGCGAACGCCGTGCTCATCTGGGCTTACCAGCTCGGGTGTCACGCGTGCCGCCACCTGACCGGCGGCAACTTGAGGAAGTTCTCGAAGTCGCCGGTCCGCCTGTGGATCTGGACAAACGTCACGACACCTTTGAACAAGCACCACCAGCTGTTCGCCTGGCTGTCCCTCGGCACGATCGTGCTCTCGGACTTGTACATATACCTGGTGTCTTCCGGCGTGATCACCGACCCGAGGATCTTCTGATGACCGACACGGAACGCCATGACTTCGACGTGGTCGTGATCGGCGCCGGTGGCGCCGGGCTCCGGGCTGCCATCGAGGCGCGCCAGATGGGTGCCCGCACGGCACTCGTGTGCAAGTCTCTCCTCGGCAAGGCCCACACCGTTATGGCCGAGGGAGGCATCGCCGCCGCCCTCGGAAGCGTCTGGCCGCAGGACAACTGGGAAGTCCACTTCCGCGACACGATGCGGGGCGGCAAGATGCTGAACAACTGGCGCATGGCCCAGATACACGCCCTCGAGGCGCCCGATCGCGTCCTCGAGCTCGAGGAGTGGGGAGCGCTCTTCGACCGCACGCCTGACGGCAGGATCCTGCAGCGTGACTTTGGTGGTCACCGCTACGCGCGCCTCGCCCATGTCGGTGACCGGACCGGCCTCGAGATGATCAGGGCCCTGCAGCACCGTGCGGTCTCGATCGGCATCGACGTCTTCATGGAGTGCAAGATCGTCCGCCTCCTCCAGGACGCCCGAGGGGACGTGAACGGCGCGGTCGGCTTCTGGCGGGACTCCGGGGCTTTCGTGACCTTCGGCGCCAAGGCGGTCGTGCTCGCCACCGGTGGGGTCGGCAAAGCCTGGAAATTCACTACGAATTCCTGGGAGTGCACCGGCGACGGGATGGCCCTTGCGCTGTGGGCCGGTGCCGACCTCATCGACATGGAGGCAATCCAGTTCCACCCGACGGGGATGGTCTGGCCACCGTCGGCGCGCGGGCTGCTCGTCACAGAGGGAGTCCGCGGCGATGGCGGGGTCCTCCTAAACAGCGAGGGCGAGCGCTTCATGTTCAACTACATCTCCCCGTTCTTCGCCGCCGAGACCGCGGCGACTGTCGAGGAGGCCGACCAGTGGTACGCGAACAAGGTGGACTTCCGTCGTCCTCCCGAGCTGCTTCCTCGCGACGAGGTCGCGCGGGCGATCAACTCGGAGGTGAAGGCGGGCCGGGGAAGCCCGCATGGCGGCGTCTACCTTGACATCGCCAACCGCCGCACCCCCGAGGAGATCCGCCGCCTGCTGCCGTCGATGTACCACCAGTTCAAGGAGCTGGCGGACGTCGACATCACGACGACGCCGATGGAGGTCGGCCCGACGTGCCACTACTCCATGGGGGGCGTTCGCGTCGAGGCGGACACCGAGGCCACGACGATCCCTGGCCTGTACGCCGCCGGTGAGGTGGCCGGAGGCATGCACGGCTCGAACCGGCTCGGCGGCAACTCGCTGTCGGACCTGGTCGTGTTCGGCCGCCGGGCCGGGAGCTCAGCCGCCGAGCACGCCATGCAAACCCCGGGTGACCGGGTGATCTCCGAGGCCCAAGTCGCCGAGGTGACGAGACATGCGACTTCCTATTTCGACAACAAGGGCACCGAGAGCCCGTACGCGCTGCACCACGACCTGCAGGAGACCATGCAGTCCCTCGTAGGCATCATCCGCGTCGAGAGCGAGCTGCTCGAGGCGGAGGACAAGCTCGCCGAGCTCGAGGACCGCGCCTCGAAGTGCACCGTCGAAGGCGGCGTGCGTTTCAACCCGGGCTGGCACCTCGCCCTGGACCTGGAGTCGATGCTTGCCGTCTCCAACTGCACGACCTTGAGCGCCATCGCGCGTCGCGAAAGCAGGGGTGGTCACACGCGGGAGGATTTCCCGGGCTTCAGCCCGGAATTCGAGAACGTCAACATGGTCACCCGCCTCGTCGACGGCAAGTACGCCGTGGTGCAGGAGCCCAAGCCGCAGATGCCTGACGAGCTGGCGAAACTGTTCGAGGAGGAGGCGCACTGATGGCAATCGACACCGAGCCGGCGGCGGCCACTCCTCCGGCGCAACCGCCGGCTGCAGCTCCGAAAGACCTCGTCATGCGCCTGTGGCGGGGGGACGCCAGCGGCGGCCGCTTCGTCGAGTACCGCCTCGAGCCTCAAGAAGGAGAGGTCGTGCTCGACGTCGTCCACCGCATCCAGGCGAGCCAGGCTCCCGATCTCGCCGTGCGATGGAACTGCAAGGCGGGCAAGTGCGGTTCTTGCAGCGCCGAGGTCAACGGGCGTCCCGCCCTGATGTGCATGACACGGATGAGCACGCTTGCTGCCGACGAGCCCGTCACTATCTCGCCGATGCGCACTTTCCCGATCATGCGCGACCTCGCGACCGACGTCTCGTACAACTACGAGGTCGCCAAGCTGATCCCTGCCTTCAAGCCGAGGCCGAGGGACCCTGACGGCCTTTACCGCATGGCTCAGGTCGACATCGAGCGCGGCCAGGAGTTCCACAAGTGCATCGAGTGTTTCCTTTGTCAGAACGTCTGCCATGTCATCCGGGACCACGAGGACAACAAGCTCCGGTACGCGGGGCCTCGTTTCTTCGTGCGCCTGGCCGAGCTCGAGATGCACCCTCTCGACACCTTGGACCGGCGCGACTACATCCGCCGGGTCATGGGGCTCGGGTACTGCAACATCACGAAGTGCTGCACGGAGGTGTGCCCGGAGGAGATCCACATCACCGACAACGCCATCATCCCGTTGAAAGAGCGCGTCGTCGACGCCCACTATGACCCGATCGCGTGGTTGGGACGGAAGATCGGGCGGCGCCCGGCGCCGCTTCCGGCCGCCCAAGCCCGCGAGTACGCCGGCGCCTCCCACGCCCAGCCGGCCGCTGCCTCCGCTCCAGGGCCCGGCGATCACTCTCCAGCTCGTTCTGAGTCCGGCACCGGTGGCTGAGTTCCTCACCGAGGCGTGGTTCGAAGCACTCGCGGCGGCCCTCGGCAGCCTTTCGACCACAGGCACACGGGCCGGTGGGCCGGGCGGGCTCGCCCTCGGCCAGGTCGTGACGGGAGTGCCCGACAAAGCGGGTGTTGCCGGGGTGCAAGACGGTGAGGTTCGCTACACGCTCCTTCTCAGGCCGGATGGCCCGGCGTCGTTGGTGCGCGGCTCGACCGAGCGAGCAGAAGTGACCCTCGTCGCCGACTGGTCCACCGCCGAGGCGGTCGCGTCGGGCACGGCCTCGGTACCGGACATGTTGAGCGCCGGAAGGATCAAGCTCCGCGGCGACACGCGCGCGCTGGTCTCGGCCGGGGACTTCCTCGCCGCGATCGCTCCTCTCGTCGCGACCGCGCTCGCCGGCGCGCAGACGAATTAGCCCGGTGCATGACCACTTTTGCCTGGGCTCTCGCGGCCGGCCGGCGCGGTCACGCAATCGTTACCCAAGCGCGATCAGTCGCACCAGCGGGCGGGAGTACGCTGGCGCCACGGCGTCACGAGAGGGAGATGAGGAATGACCTTGACAGGCGTGGTCGACGATCACATGCTGAGCCAGTACCGCGTGTTGCTCGACCGGGAAGATGAAGCGTTCGACGAACTCGAGCATGCCTACGAGGACGGAGACCGGGATCACTTCGAGGCCGACTTCAATGACTGGATCCAGGCCATGAGCCGTCGGCTCGCTTATCTGAGGCGCATTGGCATCGAAGTAGGCGTCGAAGTCGTCGCCTGACACCTTCTTTCCCCCCGGCAAGACAAGTCCCAGCACCCCCCGGAGTGGTGACGGGCCCGGTGCAACCGCTTCGTGAGCAGCGACTGGTCTTCGGCGAGGTCGCGCAGATCTACGACCGGCAACGCCCTTCCTACCCGACGGAGATAGTCGACGGCGTCCTCGGCTTCGCCGGCCTCGAGCACGACGCCGCCACGTTTGTCGCCGAGGCGGGAGCGGGCACCGGCAAGGCGAGCGTCCTCTTCGCGGCACGCGGGCTCGCACTGACCTGCCTCGAGCCCAGCCCTGCCATGGCCGCGATCGCCCGGCGCAACCTCACCCCGTTTCCGAACGCAGCCGTCGAGGAGGCCTCCTTCGAGGACTGGCAACCTGCTGCGCACGCGTACGGCCTTGTCTTCGCAGCCCAGTCCTGGCACTGGATCTCGCCCGAGCTGCGCTACGAGAAGGCCCACTACGCCCTTCGCGCCGAAGGAACCCTGGCCGTGTTCTGGAACATCATCGTCAATCGCGGGGACGACGGCCTCGAGAGGGACCTGAACGGGGCCTATGGTGACCTCCTCCAGGGAAAATGGCAGCTTGCCCAGGCCGAGCGCGCCGAGGTCAACAATTGGGTCATCGGCGAGATCGAGGCGTCTCGGCTATTCGCCCCCGCGCCCCCCACGGTCCTGCGCCATCCCTGGAAGCGCTCCTACGAGACGGAGGGTTGGCTCGATCTCCTCTCCACCCAGTCGGACCACAGGATGCTCGATGAGGACGCCCGGGCCAGGCTGTTCGATCGGATAAGGGCCGCCGTCGACGCCAACGGCGGACGGGTCGAGGTCGACTACGTCACAGTCGGCTACCTCACGCGGGCGCTCGGCCAGGAGGACCCGTGAAGAGAGCCAGCTTCGCCCCGACCGGAGTCGACGTCCCCCTCGCAGGCTGGGGGGTTCGTGCCGTCGGAGCTGTCGCCGACGCCGTGGTGGTCGGCGTCGCGACCTATCTGGTCGATCTCGCTGTCGGCATCCACGGCAGGGTCGCCTACGGATACCTCGACGTCCTCGTGAGCTTCGCTTACTCCTTCGCCCTAGTGGGGTTCTGGGGCCACACGCTCGGCATGGCGTTCATGAGGCTCTCTGCGGTCGACGCGATCGAGGGCCGGACCCCGATCGGCCCGCTCCGGGCGGCCGTCCGCTCGTTCGTCGCCGGCCTGCTGACCCTCATACCACTGGCGCCGTTTCTCGACCTCTGCTGGCCGCTTTGGGACCCGCGCAACCAGACGCTCCACGACAAAGCGGCGGGGACCTTGGTCCTGCGCCACTAGCTGCCGGGAGTCCTGCGTCGCTTGCTGCCCGGGCTAAGGGCCGAGCAGCTCGGACACCTCGTCGCGCTCCCCCGCCAGCTCGTCTGTCGTTGCCCGGATCTGCCTGGTGGCGAAATCGCCGTGTCGCTGATCGGTGACCACCTCCCAGGAGGTCCCGTCCGTTCGCACGGGGAACCCGAACTGCAGGCCCTCCGGCACCCCGTACTCGCCCCGGGAGACCACCGCGAGCGACACCATCTCACCGGGAGGTGTCGGCCGCACGATGCTCACCACCGATTCGATGACGGCGTTGGCGGCGCTCGCGGCCGACGACAAGCCCCGCGCCTCGATCACCGCACTCCCGCGCTTTTTCGCGGTCTCGAGGAATTCGCCCTCCAACCAAGCCCGGTCGCCTATGACATCGACCGCCGGCCGGCCCCCGATCCGCGCGTTCTCATAGTCAGGAAACTGGGTCGACGAGTGGTTCCCGTACACGACCAGGTTCGTCACCTGGCCGTTGGACACTCCCGCTCGCTTCGCGAGCAGGCTCTGGGCCCGGTTCTGGTCGAGGCGCATCATGGCGAACCAGCGATCCGCCGGAACCTCCGGGGCGTTCGACCGGGCGATGAGGCAGTTCGTATTGCACGGATTGCCGACCACGAGCACCCGCACGTCCGAAGCGGCGTTCTCGGCGATAGCCCTGCCCTGCGGCTTGAAGGTCCCGCCGTTGACCCCGAGCAGATCCTTGCGCTCCATGCCCGCCTTGCGGGGCACGGCACCGACGAGCAAGGCGAACGAGGTCCCGCGAAAGGCGGTCGCCAGGTCGCTCGTCGCCTCGACGCCAGCCAGGAGGGGAAACGCACAGTCCTCGAGTTCCATCACCACGCCCCCGAGCGTCTTCATCGCGGGCTCGATCTCGAGCAGCCGGAGCACGACCGGTTGCCCGGCGCCGAGCATCTCACCCGAGGCGATACGGAAGAGGAGGGCGTAGCCGACCTGACCGGCGGCACCGGTAACGGTGACGTGGACGGGTCGGAGACTCATGGCGCCGGATGACGGCGAAGAGCTCATGCCAGGCGTGGGAGCTGCGGCGGTGTCGGTCACGGCAGGGAAGACTACTTGCCGCCGTCCCCGCCGCCTACCGCTTACGCTGCCTTCTCAGACAGAGCCTTGCACCCCTCCTCAGAGGCGCTCGACGATCGCCTGGGCGAACTCACTGCAGCGGACCTCGTGCGCGTCTTGCATCAAGCGGGCGAAGTCGTAGGTCACGATCTTGTCCGCGATCGTCCGCTCCAGCGCCGAGATGATGTCGTCTGCGGCCTCCTGCCAGCCGAAGTGCTCGAACATAAGCACGCCGGAGAGGAGCAGCGAGCCGGGATTGACCTTGTCCTGACCGGCGTACTTGGGCGCGGTGCCGTGCGTCGCCTCGAAGACGCCGTGGCCGGTCACGTAGTTGATGTTGCCGCCGGGAGCGATGCCGATGCCCCCCACCTGGGCCGCCAGGGCGTCGGACAGGTAGTCCCCGTTCAGGTTCGTCGCCGCGATGACGTCGAACTCGTCGGGGCGGGTGAGGACCTGCTGGAAGGTGATGTCGGCGATCGCGTCCTTGACGAGGATCTTGTCGCCGGGCTGGCCGCCGCATTCCTCCCAGCCCACGGCGACGTCGGAGAACTCGTCACGGGTGAGCTCGTAACCCCAGTTGCGGAAGGCCCCCTCGGTGAACTTCTGGATGTTCCCCTTGTGCATGAGGGTGACGCTCCGGCGGTGGCGGCGCACCGCGTACTCGAGAGCGGCGCGTATGAGCCGCTTGGACCCTGTCTCTGAGATCGGCTTGATGCCGATGCCCGAGTCGTCGCGGATCGTCCATCCGAATTGGCTCTCGAGATAGGCGATGAGCCGCCGGGCCTCCTCGGTGCCCTCCTGCAGCTCGAGCCCGGCGTACACGTCCTCGGTGTTCTCGCGGAAGATCACCATGTCGACCTTCTCGGGGTGCACCACAGGTGACGGCACCCCCGCGAAATAGCGAACGGGCCGCAAGCACACGTAGAGGTCGAGCAGCTGGCGAAGGGCCACGTTGAGCGAGCGGAACCCACCGCCGACCGGTGTCGTCAACGGGCCCTTGATGCCGATCAGATCCTCTCGGAAGGCCTCGACAGTCTCCCCGGGGAGCCACTCTCCCGTCTCCTTGAAGGCCTTCTCGCCAGCGAGCACTTCCTTCCACGCGATGTGCCTTCCGTACCTGGCAGCCGCCGCGTCCAGCACGTGCTGTGCGGCCGGCCAGATGTCGACCCCGATGCCGTCGCCTTCTATGTACGGGACGATGGGGTCATCGGGCACCTGAAGTGCGCCCGAAGGCGCCGTCGTGATCTTCGTCGCCATGCTGCCGTCAAGCTCCGCCCAGCGCGTGGGCCCGCCGCTCGGCGGCGAGCACGGCGTTGCGCAGCAACATGGCCCGGGTCATGGGGCCAACCCCGCCGATGCGCGGCGTGATCCAGCCCGCGACCTCTGCCACGGACTCGTCGACATCCGACAAGATCCGGGCGCCGTCGCGCGAGACGCCGGCGCCCACGACCGCTGCACCCGGCTTGACCATGTCGCGGGTCACAAGGTTCGCCCAGCCCGCTGCTGCGACGACGATGTCACCCTGGCAGACGTAGTCACCGAGGTTCGCAACGCCTGTGTGGACGACCGTGACGGCCGCGTTCAAGCCCGGCCGCTTCAGCGCCATCAAGAGGGCGAGCGGCCGGCCGATCGTGAGCCCGCGGCCGATGATCACGACGTGCTGCCCGCTCACGGGCACGTCGTAGGCATGGAGCAGCTCGACGATCCCCGCCGGCGTGCAGGGCAGCGGCCCCGGCGCGCCCATCACCAGACGCCCGAGGTTCACCGGGTGCAGCCCATCGACGTCCTTGTCAGGATTCACGGCCAGCAGCGCCTGCTCCTCGTTCAAATGCTTGGGCAAGGGCAGCTGGATGAGCAGGGCGTCGACTGCTGGGTTCGCGCTGAGTGCCCGCACGACCTTCTCGAGCTGCGCCTGGGAGATGTCCTCTGGCAGCTCCTCGTGCAAGGACTCGATGCCGATCTCGGCGCAGTCCTTGTGTTTCATGGCCACGTACCGGGCGCTCGGGACGTCGTCGCCGACGAGGATCGTCCCGAGCCCGGGGGTGACGCCGACCGCCTTGAGGTCGGCGACCCGCTTCGACAACTCGCCCCGTTCTCGGGCTGCGAGCGCTTCCCCGTCCAGCAGGATGCCGGCCATCAGTGGCGGAAATGGCGCTCGCCGGTGAGCACCATAGAGATTCCAAGCTCGTCAGCTGCCGCGATCACTTCTTGATCGCGTACTGACCCACCCGGCTGCACCACGGCAGCGACTCCGGCATCGATCATTGCGTCCACCCCGTCTCGAAACGGAAAGAATGCGTCACTTGCGCCTGCTCCTCCTCGCGCCCGTCCGGCGGCCTTGCTACCGGCGATCCGGGCGGCGTCCACGCGGTTCTGCTGTCCGCAACCCACACCAACTACCTGCCCACCGTAGGCCAAAACAACGGCGTTTGACGAAGTCAGGCCGCAAACTCTCCAGGCAAGCTCGAGATCGCGCCATTGCTGTCCTGTGGGCGCGAGCCTGGTCACGACCCGCCACATCTCGGGCGCCGACCGGAAGCTGTCGTGCTCCTGGACGAGGAAACCACCGTTGGTCTGGCGGAGGCTGAGCCTCAGGCGGGAGGGGGGTGGCGCTGAGATGACCCGCATGTTCTTCCGTTTCTCGGAGAAGCGGGCCAGGGCACCCTCGTGATAGGAGGGGGCGACGAGGACATCGGCGAGCGGGGCTTCGACGATCTGGTCGGCGAGAGCCCGGTCGACGGCGCCGGTGAGGGCCACGATCCCACCGAACGCGGAGACGCGGTCGCCGTCCAAGGCCCGCTCGTAAGCGGTCGCAAGGTCTTCGGCGACCGCAGCACCACACGGGTTCGTGTGTTTCACTATCACCGCCGCGGCAAGCTCAGCGCCGTAGCTCAGGCCATCGGGTCCCACGAGCTTGTGAACGAGCTGCCAAGCGGCTTCAGCATCGAGCAGGTTCAGGTAGGACAGCTCCCGACCGCCGTACTGGGCGGCGCCCTCCCACCAGCCGGCAGGGTCGCCGCGGGCGCGGTAGTGCGCGGCGCGCTGATGCGGGTTCTCCCCGTAGCGAAGCTCCTTGGCGCGCTCGAGGACTACGTGCAAGGTGGCCGGTAACGAGTCGCCGCTGTCGCTGTCCTCATCACCGGTCCCGGTTTCGGTCTCGTCCTCGCTGCCAGTCTCGACCTCACCACCGGTCTCGTCGTTCTCGCCCTCGCCACCGGTCTCGTCCAGCCAGCGAACGATCGCCATGTCATACGCGGCGGTATGGGCAAACGCGGCTCGTGCCAGCCTGTGACGAGTGAAGTCGCTCACAACTCCGTCGCGCCGTAGCTCGTCGAGGACGAGGCCGTACTCGTCGGAACCCACGACGACGGTGACGTGCGAGCAGTTCTTAGCAGCAGCCCGAATCATCGTCGGGCCACCGATGTCCATCGTCTCGACGGAAGGGTGAGCCTCGAATGGGTAAAGGTTGCACACGACCAGGTCGATCGCGGTGATGTCCTGGGCGGCGAGGTCCTCGAGGTGGGACGGGATCGACCGGTCGGCCAGGATGCCCGCATGAATCGCGGGATGCAAGGTCTTCACGCGGCCACCCAGCATCTCAGGCACTCCGGTGATCTCGGCCACCTCCGTGTGCTCGATGCCGGCGGCCTCTAGGACCTTCGCCGTGCCACCGCTGGCGATGAGCTCGACGCCGAGGGCGGCCAGACCGGCGGCGAAACTCTCCAGGCCGGTCTTGTCGTAGACAGACAACAGCGCACGCACCGGCAATGACCGTACCAGGGTGGTGCCGGGCGGGGTTCCCGGCACTTGGCTGCCGGTCGGCAAGACACCGGCGGCTGCTCCAAAAAACGGTCCAGAGCCCTAGGCCGCGGCGGCCGGGACGAGTAGTGTTGGTTTCGCCCCAGCGGGGGGCAAGTGAAGTGGCGAGGGAACTTCCAGGTAGGGATAACCGCGGCAATTCCCTCGCTACGCTCGGACGAGACGTTTCGGGACAGATGAGGAGTGCTGTGAGCGGGGACCTCCAGAGCAACCAATGGTGGCTCGCCTCCGACGGCAAGTGGTATCCCCCTGACTTGCATCCGGACGTCCGTGCTTCGGCGCCCAAGGACCGGGACCGCAACGCCGCGCTCCTGAGCGCCACGATCGGCGTCGCTCGAGTCCGGGAAGAGGTCTTTGCCGAAGTCCACGGCGAGCGCAGCGAGTACTCGTCCTTCGGCGGAACCGAGGCCGCTCGGTCCGGCCCGCCTGGGGGGGAGCCGGGCTACGGCAGGTCTGGGCTGGAGACCGGACTGCGCCGAGGCGCGGAGCCGCCGCCCCGCTTCAGAGCCCGGCAAAGATCCACCCTGCCGTCTGAGGCGCGAGAGCCACCGCAGTCCCAGCAAGTTGTGGCGGGGCCTGAGACACGTTGGAAGCCAGAGACCCTGCAGAGGCCGAACGGCGCGCAACAACCGGTCCGGTCGCGTTCTGGGCTTGGCCGTCCGACGCCCGCGGCACCTCGCGCCGAGGCCCCAGCCCCGCTGACTGCTCGCGCCCTGGCCGCGCCTCCGGCACCGGCGCCCCGTTGGAAGCCAGAAGCGCCACGCCGGAGCCCAGAAGCACCTCGTTGGACGCCAGAAGTCGGGCCTGACCGCTCTTACGCACCCGAGACAATCACGTCGTTCGCACCCGCGCCCACCGCGCCCGAGACCGCCCAGCTGCCTCCTCCGCCGCCGCAGCCCGCACCGCTCGTAGTCGAGGCGGTGGTCGTGGAGGCGGCACCGCCCGTCATGGAGGCAGCGGTCGCTGTGGAGGCGGTCGTCACGGAGGCCGCACCGCCCGAAGCGGAGGCGGTTGGCATGGAGGCCGCGGTCGCTGTGGAGGCGGTAGTCACGGAGGCGGTCGTCGCGGAGGCCGTACCGCCCGAAGCGGAGGCGGTCGGCATGGAGGCCGCGGTCGCTATTGAGGACCTCCTGACTCCCCCGTTGCCACCACCGCGCCCGGCCGCGCCGGCGCCCGAAAGACGCGTGCTTCCGCCAATGGCGCGGCGCCGACCCTCCAGGGTCCGGTCGAAGTCGGATCTTCGTGACGCGGTGGCGGACGCCGTCGCTCGTGCCGCGGCTCAGGGGCCACTAGTTCCACGGAGTCCTGATGAAGACTACGAAGAGACAGGCGCCGGGATGGCTCAGTCCCCGGCCGCCTGGCCGGAGAGCCCCGCGGAGACTCGGTCATCCGCGGAGGCAACCTCGGTTCTGAGCGCTCCGAGCTCCCCCGCGACCGACGAGCAGTCGACATTCGGGCCGCCCGCCTCCGCCACCACCGAACCGGAGGTGGACCCCTACGAAGAATTTGCTCGGCTGGCGGCCGAGCATGCCATCGCCGACACAGCCCCGAGAGTTCACTACGGCCGCCTGCCGACCTGGACGCCGGTCGCGGCCCCGCCAGTCGAGGACGCAGTCGCGGAGACGGCCGAGGAGGCCCTTGCGGAGGCCGTCGACGAGACGGCTGAGGAAGTCGTTACCGAGGCCGTTGCCGAGGAGGCCGAGGAGGAGACAGCCTGGCTAGCGCCAGCAGAAGTCGTTGCCGAAGAGACAGCCTGGCTAGCGCCAGCGGAGGCCGTTACCGAGGCCGTCGACGAGACGGCCGAGGAGGCCGCCGAAGAGGCCGAAAAGACAGCCTGGCTAGCGCCAGCGGAGGCCGTTACCGAGGCCGTCGACGAGACGGCCGAGGAGGCCGCCGAAGAGGCCGAAGAGACAGCCTGGCTAGCGC